>JAQUZH010000193.1 GCA_028691445.1 Bacteroidales bacterium
GCTCTTACTGAGTCCGCTATCTGGTCATTAGGGATGCCGCAAAAGTATGAGAATTTTGTTCTGAACCACAACACCACACTTAACACCGTTCATCGTGCGGGAGAGGTTCAAATTGCTCCCGGCAAATCGTTGAACCTGACTTCCGGTGCGGACTTGTCTGTTCGCAAACTTGATCTATTTTCGGACGATACGTACGGCACTTCTGAGATCGTGCGCGATGGAGGAACGCTGCGAGTGACGGATCAAGTGACCATCACGCGAACTCTTCCGGAAAAAGGGAAGTGGTATTTCATCAGTTTTCCTTTTGATGTGAGCGCAAGTGGCGTACACACTTTTGATATTGGCGATGAATCGACAACAGAAGCAGGCAATCACCTTTATATTAAGAGCTACGATGGCGAGAAGAGAGCGAAGAGTGGAAGAAGCACCGACAATTGGGTGGTAACCCCTACACCTACAGATCAAACAACGATCCTCTTCGAAAAGAACAAAGGATATCTGATTGCGATTGACGCAACGTCAGACACACAAGATATCAGCTTCGAAAGCACGTCGGCCACTACTTTTGGTACAAACGAGACAATCAGCACCACTTGCTATGTTCACGACAACAACCGGGAGTCTGTTCATACCGGGTGGATACTTACCGGCAATCCGCTGCTCAACAGTTTGCAGCTCAACAGCAATCCTTCGCTCATTGGGTTGACTCCTTTCGCTTATTATTACAATCAGGATACACACACCTACGATGTCTTCAATATGGTGGAAAGTGGTTTGCCGATCAAACCCTTCGAAGCCTTTTTCGTTAAAGCGACCGAACATGGAGCAATGAGTTTTACCACGGCACTAAATACAGGTGCGAAGAGTATCTCGCAACAACAGAAATCAAGCATCACCCTGACGATCCAATCCAAAGAGAACGAAAACAGAAGCGACAAGACCCTGTTTCGGTTGACAGAAAACGGGAAGAGCTCTTTCTCTCAAAGTGAAGATGCCTACAAACTACGTAGTCTGGACAAGAAAATGCCTCAAATCTCATCCATGGCTAACGAAGTCGAGGTGTCGGTAAACACGCTACCAATCACCATAGACACCATCCTCCCGCTTACGGTTCACTGTCCGGAACAGGGAGAATACCGACTGGCTTCGGAAAGCGATAAGGCACTGAAAGAGTTGACACTAATTGACCTGCAAACAAACTCCAGCTATGATCTCCTCAGCAATAAAGAGATCACTTTTGTGGCCTCCAACAATGAGGACAACCGCTTCCAACTGAAGATCAAAGGGTATCCTGAAACTGTCGCAGCGACTCTTCAAACAGAAACAAAGTACGACCTCTCTATCCACAATCAATCATTGTATCTTACCAATCCCGGCAAGAGCATCGACCTGCACGTTACTGATGCCCAAGGAAGAAAGCTGTACGAAGGAAATGTATCTTCCACCTTCATTCTTCCTTTGAAAGGAGTCAGCGGATTACTAATCATCACCATCAAAGACGAAACAGAGACCAGTACCTATAAACTAATCACGAAAAACAACTAAGACAATGCACCTACTTAAGATTTCGTATCTCTCCTCCATGCTGCTGCTCAACAGCTTATTTGGAGCCTCGACAGCTCTCAACACCGCAGAAAATGAATCAGGCGGAACCTATTGGTTTGAAGTTAGCCGTAGCAGCGGCGAAACGTCGATGGCGGGAATTCCGGATGATACCATCGATGAACCTGCCGCTCCGCTTGGCGACGGGATAGTCATCACCGGACTGTTGGCTATCTGTTATTCCAAATACAAAAAGAGAAAAGCAAAATAGATTCTATCTCACTGATCCAACGACATACGGATTCTTTTTTCTGTTTACAGTGAGATTTAACCATTTCAGTGCAGACCTCTTAGACCGTCCTGTGGGGAACAATGTCTGCTTTGTGCGGCTGCTGAAGTCATTGCGATAGGGTATAGCATTGCGTTAGTCAGCATAGTAAGCCTGCCTCATACAGATCGATTCATTGTTTTGCGGCACGGAACAGCTATTTCGTGGTACGAGACAGCTATTTCGTGGCACGAAATAACTATTGAGTCCTAACTGCTCCAATTATTCTTCCGTTTCGGATGAATTACCTGACTATATATAAAGGTATTATCAGACGCACAGAAGGGCGCAACAAAACAGCGGACAGACAGGAATCATTTTTCAGGAAGAAAGAAAGGGAAGGATAGAAGCAAAATGAACGGGCAACATGTGCGTGACAGCAAACGATTGAAATTTAAAAAGGGAACATTTCTCAATGCTCCCTTTTTACGTCTTCAATAGGTATCAGTTTTTATTAAGGTAAAAAAGATTGTTTTTTCGGATTAACGGTCGCAAAGGTTGCTCTTTTTTTTTTCTTGCGCAAGTTTAAAAACATGTTGTACAATATGTTTTTGGAAGATAGGTCCTTTTTAACCTTAAAGATGGGATTATTTGGCGGAAATGACAGAGTATGAGTAGAAAAAGAGTACATTATCTCCCGATTTAGGCTCAAACAGAAAGACAAATCCTCGGTTATCAAGAAATAATTCTTCACTTCTTTCAGACAAATATAATAGTTTTGTTTGAAAAGAGTTAATGAATAAAAGGCTTTCTGAAATTTTTAATATCTTTGGGGATATCTATTGTCAGAGGTATTATTTCAATATAGAAAGATCAGAAAAACATGGAAGCTACCATTCAAACACTTCTCCCCATTTTAGGCAATATCGTGCTGTGGATTTCAATCATTGGCGCCATCTTTGTAATCATCATGGAAAACAAAAACCCAATAAAGACTATTTCATGGGTTATTGTCATCTATTTTCTTCCGTTTGCCGGTCTGATTCTTTATTTCTTCTTTGGACAGGACATCCGTAAGAAACGAATGATTTCCAAACGGATCGACCATCAAGTCAGAGACCGGATGTTAGAAAAGTTTGATAGCAGCGAACTGGATCGCATTGATGAGAAAGCACATCATTTTATTCAGTTACTGCAAGGAAACAATCATGCACTACCGTTTGCAGGAAACAAGGTCGAGATATACACGACGGGGCAGGAGAAAATGGATGCCTTATTTGAATCGATCAAAATAGCCAAACATCATATTCATCTGCAGTATTTTAAGATTGAAGATGATCTGATAGGAAATGAACTGCTCGCTCTTCTGGCGCAAAAAACAAAAGAGGGGGTGAAAGTAAGGGTTATGTATGATGATGCTGCTTGCTGGAAAGTAAATAAGGAGTTTTACGAACGGATGAAGGATGAAGGCATCGAGGTGAGAGGCTTCCTAAAAGTTCGCTTCCCTCTCTTTGCAAATAAAATAAACTACAGAAATCATCGGAAAGTGGTGGTTATCGATGGCTACACGGGTTTTATTGGTGGCATGAATATCGCAGACAGATATGTACACGGCTTATCATGGGGTAAGTGGAGAGATACGCACATGAAGATAACCGGCAGGGCTGTCTACGGACTTCAATCTTCGTTTCTTTTGGATTGGTTTTTCGTGGATCAGACATTGGTCTCATCGCGCGACTATTTTCCGGAAATCAGTGACTTTGGCGATGTGGCCATTCAGATTGCTACTTCCGGACCAACAGATCAATGGCACACTATCATGCAAGCGATCTTGTTTGCGCTCACAAATGCTAAAGAATACATCTATATTCAAACGCCTTATTTCCTTCCGACAGAAAGTATCATGCAGGCATTCAAGGCATGTGCCCTTGCCGATGTGGACATCAGACTGATGCTTCCGGAAGAGGCCGACGTCCCCATGGTGAGAAGTGCATCGCGCTCTTTCATCAAAGAGATTATGGAGGCAGGTGTGAAGGTCTATTTCTACAAGAAAGGTTTTCTTCATTCTAAAGCGGTGGTCTGGGATGATTATTTCTCCACAATTGGATCTACCAATATGGATTTCAGAAGTTTTGAGCACAACTTCGAAATCAATGCTTTTATGTATGATGAGCATACGGCCAAAGAGTTGAAACGTATCTTCTTGAATGATCAGCAGGAAAGTGTCCGCATCCGTCTGAAAGAGTGGAGAAAGCGTCCGTTGATGGAGAGATGCAAAGAGTCTTTCTGCAGACTTTTCAGTCCGATGCTTTGACTAATCGGGCGGCAGACTTTCAGGGCGGCGGAAAGGTCTTCCACCAGTCAGCACAAGTTTGTGCTCGCAAACCAAAAAAACGAGAATCTCTTTGTAAAGATTCTCGTTTCCTCTGTTTCAAATAGATATTTGACTTATTTTGACCGTTTCTTTTTCGATGGACTCTCCGAAGAAGCAGTTTGTTTGTTTTTGGAGGCCTTCAACTTTTTAATTTCCTTCTCAAGAGTAACTATTTCTTCACCTTGGTTCTTAATCGTCGAAAGCAAAGAGTTCAATTCATCATTCTCTATGGAAGAAGGATACTGCGACTCTACCCGCGTAATAAAATCGCCCAGCACATTCATATAATTAGTAAAGGCATCATACGGACTATCATACGGACTGAAGACGTTTCTCATGGATCCGTCTGAAGAGAATTTGGTACTCATATAATAGAAGTGATCGCTGCTCTGCAGATACATCCAATCTTGTTTGATGCGCAAGTCTTCGATCAGACGAACTCGCTCACTGATCCTGTATAGTTTAGCACAGGCTGCATTCTGCAACTGATTACCCAACCAATTGGTTGTATCACGCTCCTCGTCTGCCCACGACACAGGATAGGGCACCGGAATCTCTGCGACAGACTTGAGTTTGCCGACCACTTCGGAAGGGGTTGAAAAAGAGACCTTACTCTCTT
>JAQUZH010000016.1 GCA_028691445.1 Bacteroidales bacterium
TGCTGTCTGATACAGTTAATCTCTTTCTGCCTTTTGCACGGCGTGATGCCAATACTCTGCGTCCATTAGCACTTTCCATTCTGCTTCTGAAACCATGTTTGTTCACTCTCTTTCTGTTTGAGGGTTGGAATGTTCTTTTCATTGCCGCTATATCTTTTTTTAGTTATTCATTTGAGTCTGCAAAATTAGGTACTTTTTTCGACATACCAAACTTTTGCCTCTCTTTTAGAGAAAAAGTTTTCTATGTTTCTGTAAATTTGAAGGATGGAGGTTTGATTTTGCCTCACTTCGTTTGGCTGTTCGATCAAATTAGACTATTTTTGCGCCAAATTATCAAATAGTTAATCAGTTATATTTTATGGCAACAACAGCAGATATTAGAAATGGGATGTGTATTGAGTATAATAATGGATATTACACTGTTGTGGAATTTCTTCATGTTAAACCAGGCAAAGGACCGGCTTTTGTCCGTACAAAACTGAGAAATGTACAGACCGGACGCGTGCTCGAAAATACATTTAGTGTTGGAGTAAAACTGGATGAAGTTCGTATCGAAAGAAGACCTTATCAATTCTTGTACAAAGATGATATGGGCTATAACTTCATGCATACTGAAACCTACGAACAAATTCTTATTCCTGAAGAAAGTATTATCGGAGTCCAGTTCCTTAAAGAAGGAGATATCATTGAAGCGATGGTTCACGCAGAATCTGAAACTGTCTTATATGCAGAATTATCAGCTCACGTTGTTCTTACTGTTACCTATACAGAACCAGGTTTAAAAGGCGACACAGCAACGAATACGTTGAAACCTGCAACTGTTGAGACAGGTGCTGAGGTTCGTGTTCCTTTATTCATCAATGAAGGAGAGAAGATTGAGATCGATACACGCGATGGCTCTTATGTGGGACGTGTGAAATAAGATTGATACTCTATAAAAGCAAGAATGCTGCTGTCTCTGAGGAAGGAGGCAGCAGCATTCTTGCTTTTGTAGAGTACCGCGTACTTTAATTGCTATGCGTTTTCTTTTGTGAATCAAAGAGTTGTACTAATTCTTTTCCCGATAAATGCGTAAGGGGTTGAAAAATAGGTGATTCTGCGTATTTTATTAGAGAATTGTAGAATTGTTTTCCTTCTACTGTTTGCACGATGGCTTCGGGATTGGCCATACATACCAATAATCTCCCCTTACCAACGGAAAACTCAAAGACAATTCCTAATCTGTGGCTTCGGTCAATGTTATCAACTACTTGGACAATGGGTTTGTAATTTCCGGGTATGTCGTCCAGAATCAGTGGAAGTGAGTTACGTACAATGATCCACCATTGCCAGTTCGAGTGACTTTCTGTTGGAAACTCCTTGAACAGTGGGTGCAATGGATTTGTGAATATCGTCAGCGTGCCAGGAGATATCTCTCGATTCACCCTTTCCGAAATTCCTTTGAACGTGTTGTAGCTCCAGTAATCTGGTGTAAATAATCCGTTCAGGGCAATTCCCTGAAGTATTTTAGCATCTGGGAACAGAAGAACTGACTTCCCCTCATAGAGATCTTTTATCAGATTTCCATCCACAGCAGAGGCAATCTTAATCTTTTCCGATTTTAGTACTGTCTTAATCTCCGGGTAAACCCAAAGTTGGTATGAATTAAAATAATTAGTTCCCTCCAAACTTAATTGAAGTGTTAATTGGGTCGGACGACTGATCTTCTGGAGTGGAAAAGAGATCACACCTGCTTTGGTTGCTTCTCCTTGAGGAAATGTAGCTATGAGCTGGTTGAGCTCAATCACTTTCCCTTTATCATCTTTGATCTGCCAGTCAACAACCCCTTCTTCTATTTCTTCTTGAGAGTAGTTTGCCAGTTCGACGGTGCATGTAAATGTTTCATTGTTGCTCCAGCAATATTTATCAAAAAGAGCCAGTGGTACAATCTCGCTGTTGAATTGTGAGAATCCTTTGGGTGAAATGCCCCTTTTAGTCTCCATAAAAGCATCGAGTATACCGATTAATGCTGTGCCTTGTCCGGGATAATCTTGTAAATCGAGCAGTTGAAATCCACCAAATCCTTTTGTTCGCAAAGCCATTTCTATATCAGCCTTATAGCAGATAATAGAAAATGCAATGGATGCATTATGAAATTCATCAATTTGATCGTCCAACCCTCTTTGTTCAAGTCGTTTCTTGAATATCTTCAAATTCTCCGGTTTCAGAATTCCTTTGTATTTATCAATCTCTTTGAAATCCGGGAATACCTGAAACTGTCCGTTTTCGTGGCTGATAGCAGGTATTGGGCAGTTATTTATACCATTTTCATACGTCAGCCTTGTGGATGGATATAGCGCATTTAGATAGCCGCCTTTGTAAGCGTCGGCGAATGAAAAACTGGATCTGATGTGTGTGGTATAAGAAGAGTCTGTATCAGCACCGATACGAGAGCTCACTACATAATCTTCTCCGGATCCTGGTCCATACTTTCCCAGATTATTGTTTGAACCAAATGCGTAAAGATGTCTGGTGTCTTTTGTCTTATAGGATTCAACCATTCTCCGCATGATATTCTCATCTCCTGACAGTTCATTGCCGAGTGCCATCATTACAAAGGAGGCGTGATTACCGTAATTATCAAGGATCATATCACCTTCTCTCCTTAAGAACGTATTTAGATTCTCATTTTCTTTCGTGAGAATCCCCCAAAAAGGGAGTTCGGCTTGAATATAGATCCCAACGATATCGGCAGCCTCAAAAGCTGCTTTGGGAGGCGTCCATGAGTGGAATCGATAGTGATTTATACCATAACTTTTTGCAATGGTAAAGACTCTGATCCACTCCTCTTTATTCATGGGAGGATAACCGGTCAAAGGGAAAACGCAGCCGTCGTGTTTGCCCCGAAGAAAGACCTTCTTGTTGTTGATTGTAAAGTTCGTGCCTTCTGTTGCAAACTGGCGCATTCCAAAGTTCATAGTTTGAACATCGATGATATTATCGACTTCCATAGTGATCGTGAGTGCATACAAGGCAGGAGAAATGTCGCTCCAAAGTTGTGCGTCTGAGCCCATTGACAACGTAAATTCATAATTATTCGCTCTGGGACTTACAAGTAAAGGAAAACTTTGTGTTTTCATCTTACTTTTCTTTTTCGTATTAATGGCCTCTGCCGAAAATGTGATTTTCCCATTTTTCTCAGCGACTTCTCTGTTTCTAATTCGTAAATGAACAGTTGCCGTGTTGTTGTCTAAATTTGGAAATACTTGAACTGACTGAACTGAAATAGTGGGCGCTGCTTCAATATACATATCGCCAATGATTCCATTCCAATTGGTTTGTGTATTATCTGTCCAGGCATTAGATCCTTTTATTTCATCAGGAACAGATCCCGCACCGTTATCGACCAAAAGGGTCAATTTGTGTCTTCCCGGAGTAATATATTTTGAAATATTATAAATTTGGGGGGTAAGGATGTTGTTTGCCGAACCAATAAAAGTACTGTCCAACCATACTTTTACGGCTTTGGTTCTTTCCAAGTAGAGCGAAACCTGTTTGCCGATAAAAGAAAGAGGAATGTTGATCTCTTTGCTATACCATGCTTTCCCTTCATAATAGAATGCTCTGGATAAGCGCATAGTCTCTTCGGTGTTCAGGTTTTTAATACCCTTCTTGTTTTCATCGGTAGTTCCTGGAAGTTTGACAGTTTCAGACAGCGTCTTATTATACCAATTTTCTTTTTCTCCTTTGTCAGAAGGGTCCAGCTCAAATAGCCATTTCCCTTCGAGAGGAATACGTTCTCTTTCTTCTGATTGTTTTTCTGTATGAGTACAGCTAATGCAAATAATCAATTGTAGGGCAAGAAGTGCAATAAGCTTTGTCTTTTTCATTCTTCAAGTAGAGATCTGTTTGCTGTTGTTTTAATGAGAATACAAAGTAAACGGATTAATTCGTATTGTCATTTCTCCGGCTGTTAAATCATAATAAAAAGAGGGTGATCACATTGATGATCACCCTCTTTTTGTTTATTGGAAGTTAGTTACTTCTTTTCTGCTTCATCCATTTGAGCTTTCAAATTTGCCAGTCCTTCGATATCGCCTAAAGTGGTTTTCTCGTTACCGGTAGAAGCTGCTACTTCGTCATTTTTTGCTTTTTTGGTGTTACCCTTTTTAGCAGCTTTCTTTTCAGCTGACTCTGTAGATCTTGCTTCATCTTCAAACACTCTGCTGTGAGAAAGAATGATGCGTTTCGCATCTTTGTTGAACTCGATTACTTTGAAATCAAGTTTCTCTTCAATCTGAGCTTGTTTGCCATCTTCTTTTACCAAGTGTTTAGGAGTTGCAAATCCTTCTACGCCATAGGGCAATGCGATAACGGCACCTTTGTCCAGAATCTCGATGATTGTACCTTCATGGATTGAATCAACCGTGAAGATTGTTTCAAATACATCCCATGGGTTTTCCTCAAGCTGTTTGTGACCGAGGCTCAAACGACGGTTGTCTTTGTCTATCTCTAACACAATAACATCGATTTCAGAACCACTTTCTGTAAATTCAGATGGGTGTTTGATTTTCTTTGTCCATGAAAGGTCAGAGATGTGAATCAATCCATCTACACCTTCTTCGATTTCTACAAATACTCCGAAGTTTGTAAAGTTGCGTACTTTAGCAAGATGTTTTGTTCCAACGGCATATTTAGTATCGAAGTTTTCCCATGGATCTGGTTTCAATTGTTTGATACCTAAAGACATTTTGCGTTCTTCACGATCCAATGTCAGGATCACAGCTTCAACCTCATCACCTACATTCATGAAATCCTGAGCACTACGCAAGTGTTGTGACCAAGACATTTCAGAAACGTGGATCAATCCTTCTACACCAGGAGCAATTTCGATAAATGCACCATAGTCAGCCATCACAACTACTTTTCCTTTTACTTTGTCACCCACTTTCATTTCAGCACTAAGAGCATCCCATGGATGTGGAGTCAACTGTTTCAAACCTAAAGCAATACGGTTCTTATCATCGTTGAAGTCAAGGATAACCACATTCAACTTCTGATCCAACTGAACAACTTCACCCGGATGAGATACGCGACCCCATGAAAGGTCTGTAATATGAATTAAACCATCCACTCCACCAAGGTCGATAAATACTCCGTATGAAGTGATGTTCTTGACAGTACCTTCGAGTACTTGTCCCTTTTCGAGTTTGGAAATAATATCTTTCTTCTGTTGTTCCAGTTCAGCTTCAATAAGCGCTTTGTGAGATACAACAACATTCTTGAATTCCTGATTGATTTTAACAACTTTGAATTCCATTGTTTTGTCAACGAATACATCGTAGTCTCTAATTGGTTTCACGTCAATCTGTGAACCTGGTAAGAATGCTTCAATACCAAATACGTCGACGATCATACCGCCCTTCGTACGGCATTTAACGTAACCTTTGATGATTTCGTCGTTTTCAAGAGCCTGATTAACACGATCCCAAGAACGAGTTGCACGAGCTTTTTTGTGAGAAAGGATCAATTGTCCTTTTTTGTCTTCTTGGCTTTCGATGTACACCTCTACAGTGTCACCAACCTTTAATTCCGTATTGTAACGGAATTCAGTCATAGATACAATAGCATCCGATTTGTAACCGATGTTAACAACAACCTCGCGCTTGTTCATCGTGATTACAGTTCCTTCAACAACTTCTCCTGACTTTACAGCACTGAGGGTATTGTTGTAAGATTGTTCTAGTTCTTCTTTACTTTTGTCAGTAAGAACTTCTCCTTTTTCATACGCTTCCCAATCAAAAGCTTGATCAGGAGCTACGTTTTTAAGATTTTCCATTAAGTTAATTGTTTTGCAATTAATAAGTTAGACATTATGTTGATTAAAAATACGGGTGCAAAGATACGGAATTTTCTGATAGAATATACACATATTCATTCTTTTTTTTATTATCTTTTGAATGCTATTCGCCTGATATGCCACGAACTACTCATTGAATATGATCAGAATAAAGTGACAACCCTTTTTGGCTTTTCATTCCTGTAAATTCACTTTCTCTCATTGCGTATTAGGCTGAAAGCTTTATATTTGTGCTAAAAATGTAATACCCTCATGCTATGATCCGATTATCTTTACTTTTTATGTTGACATTGATCACATTGAAAATGGCTGCTCAGCAGCAGTATGACACCTTTTTCAAAGACTCTACTTTGCGAATGGATCTTATTTTGGCCGGAAATGATAAGTCGATGCAGGTTTATCTTCATGCATACAGCAAATCAGAAGGGTGGGCAGGCCGCAGGCATAATCTTTCTAATCAGCAAAATCTGGGCCATGGCCTTGCCGTTATGAGAGATGCTGCTACCGGAGAAATAATCTATTCGACTGTCTGCAGTGCCTTGTTTTCCGAATGGCAAGCGACAGATGAAGCGAAAGAAGTGCAAAAAGCGTTTCAGCAAGTGTTGCTTTTCCCTTTTCCAAAGAAGAAAGCGTTTATAACTATCGAATTTCGAGGTTATGACGGTGTATATCATACCTATTTACAAGCGCCGGTCGATCCGAGTGATTTATTGATTCGTCCGAAGTCCGAAATGACTTACAAGAAGGAGGTGATTCAGAAGAATGGTTCGTCGGCGCAATGTGTCGATATTGTCTATGTGGCTGAAGGGTATACGGAGGGTGAACAGGATAAGTTCTTTGCCGATGCGCGTCGACTGAATGCTGATTTGTTTGCGCACGAACCTTTTGATAAACTAAAGAACAAGTTCAATGTCACCGCCGTTGCAGCTGTCTCATCTGAAAGTGGAACTTCGCATCCTGGCAAAGGAGTCTGGAAGAATACGTTGCTAGATGCGCATTATGATACCTTTTATTCTTCGCGCTATCTGATGTCCAACCAGATGATAGCTATCAATGATGCAATAGCCGGTGTCCCATACGAGCAAATCATTGTAGTGGTAAATACTCCGGTGTATGGAGGAGGGGGGATCTTCAATTCCCATACGATGATCAGTGCTGACGACAAACTAAGTAATATCATTGTCGTTCATGAGTTTGCACATGCATTTGCCGGACTGGCTGATGAATATTACTATCCGGGCGATGTGATGGAAAACTTTTACAATAAAAAGATTGAACCTTGGGAAGAAAACATCACCACACTGGTCGATTTCGACCGTAAATGGAAAGATATGCTCCCGAAGGATGCCGCTATTCCCACCAAACTGACGGAAAACAGCAAGTTGACGTTGGGCGTGTATGAAGGAGGAGGCTATGCAACCTTGGGCATCTATCGTCCGATGCAAGACTGTCGGATGAATACCAATAAGGCAAAGACCTTCTGTCCGGTTTGCCAACGTGCCTTGATTCGCGTCGTTGATTATCTTACAAAATGAAAGATTCGGAACTTAGTTCCGAATCAGATTCATAAATTCTTCGCGTGTTTCGACCGTTCGGAATACTCCTGTAAAATCAGATGTCGTGGTGATGGAGTGTTGTTTTTCAACGCCTCTCATCTGCATACACATGTGTTGAGCTTCAATCACAACCATGACGCCCAAAGGATCCAACGTATCCTGGATACACTGTTTGATCTGCATGGTCATACGTTCCTGTATCTGAAGCCGATGGGCAAAGATATCTACAACGCGTGGAATCTTGCTTAATCCGGTGATGTAATTCTTGGGAATGTAAGCCACGTGAGCTTTTCCGAAAAAAGGGAGCATATGGTGCTCGCACATCGAATAGAAGTCAATGTCTTTTACGATAACCATCTGTTTGTAGTCTTCTTTAAACATGGCCGAACGAAGCACTTCGGCCGGGTCTTGCTCATATCCTCTTGTCAGAGTCAGCATTGCTTTTGCAATCCGTTCAGGCGTTTTTATCAAACCTTCACGAGTTGTATCCTCTCCCAGGATATGTAGTATCTCAAGGTAATGTTCACTTAGTTTCTGAATCTTCTCCTTCTTCAGTTCTTCCATTATTTTGTTGTTCATTATGTTGTACATCCAGTCGGATGTCATCTTTTACAATCATCGCTTCGTTACTTATGTCACGATTCTTTTTGCGTAACTCTTGCATGAGTCTGTTCGCTTCTTCCCAGGTTTTAAAGTCACCGACTCTCATCCGAATCTTTGGACCACTTACAGTGATATACGAGCTGATCTCCGGGTATGCTTCCAAAAACTTGCGTTCGATATTGAACGCTTTGTTCTTTGACTTTTGTGAGGCAATCTCAGAATAGAGGTGTACCCGATAACCTTTTGAACGCAAATAGGTAGAGCCGCCATCTTCTTTCAACTCTTTCCCTTCTCCTTTTTTACCTACAAGGGCAGCAATCCTCTCATTCTGATAAATCCGGATTGTGCCTTCTCCTTTGTTATCTTTTGTCAGGTTGTTAATGATTGAATTCTCTTGTTGACCGGATACAGGTACTGCAATTACGCACATCAGAAGAGCAAGAGACCATCCAAAGAGTATTTTATCCACTATTTTCTTCATACCTTTCCACTTATTATACTGCAAAAGTACTGCTTTTCATTGATATAACGGAAATTGCGCAAAAGAAAAAAGAGGAGAACCCTTCGAAAAGCGTCCTCCTCTTTGATTTCGTTGCTTATAGAGTGAATCAGAAAGCGACAATAATACCCATAAAGTCTTCCACTGTGAGCGCAGCACCACCAATCAATCCACCATCAACGTCTGCCTTTGCAAATAATTCCTGTGCATTAGATGCTTTGCAACTGCCACCATAAAGGATAGATGTGTTATCTGCCACCTCTTTACCATATTTCTCAGCGATAGTCTGACGAATAACAGCATGAATTTCTTGTGCCTGATCAGAAGAAGCAGTTTTGCCGGTACCAATAGCCCATACTGGTTCGTAAGCAATGACGATTTTAGAGAAATCTTCAGCAGAAAGATCAAACAAAGCTTCTTTGAGTTGTGTGTTTACTACTTCAAAGTGCTTTCCAGCTTCTCTTTCAGCCAATACCTCTCCAATACAGAAGATAGGAGTAAGGTTGTTTTCAAGTGCCAGAGTTACTTTATCTTTCAGGATCTCGCTGGTCTCTCCATAATATTGGCGACGTTCAGAGTGTCCAAGGATTACATAGTTCGCTCCGGTTGAAGCGACCATGGCAGCAGATACTTCACCTGTGTAAGCACCTGATTTCTTGTCTGCGCAATTCTCTGCACCTAAACCTAGCTTTGTTTGGTCAATTTCAGCAGCTACAGAAGCCAAATGGATGAATGGAGTACAAATGACAACATCGCAATTTACACTCTTTTGTTTCAAAGCCTCATTTAAATCTTTTGCAAGAGCAACTCCTTCTTGAAGTGTCTTGTTCATTTTCCAGTTTCCTGCAACAATGTTCTTTCTCATTTTCTTCTTAAATTTTATGTGATTCTTAATTATATAATTTCTCCTGTTTCAGAGTTATCCGTAGATAGTTCCTCCTTTTTATTGTGTCTGTTTCGATACATCCGAACGCACCATCCGATTACTCTCTCAATCAAAAACAACAAGATGAGCGGTATGATGAATATGCTTGCAAACAAAATCCCTTTTGTGCCAGACAACAATGTATCTTCTTTTCCCCACTTTGTTTGATCCAGAGGCTTATCCGACATTTCTGTTGCGGGAAGCAGGGAGTGCGGCCATTTTCTCACTACTGTACCTTTTTTCAATAATACAAGTCCGGGATTCGAACGTGTCATAGTCTTCAGAGGTATCTCGTCGGTAGTGGCAAAAGGATATTCTGCCCCTGTATCGGCCGACCATTCGTCAATTTCTGTTTGCGCAGAAGCAGTAAGGCAGTAGAAGCCATAACCAAACTTCACGCAATAGTCATAAATCTCATTGATGCGGTCGATCTCCTCATCGCTGGCATTTTCAAGTCGTGGTGAAACGAGTAGAAAAGTGTAGGATGAGTCCTGAAGCACCTCTTGCGTTATATCCGTTCCATTCCATTCGATCGAAAAGTCATTCACAGGTGGCACATACCCCTTGCTGATCAGTTTGTCTTCCCGTCTTACAAAGGTCCAGGAAGAGTCCCCTTCCGGGTAGTTTTCCAACGTGAATTCTTTTTCAACACCCTCTTTCGCATAGATGAAAAGGTTTTCATACTGTTCTGTTTGCTCCCCTTCCGGAATAGACATCATTTCCGTGATGTTGTTCCCAATTTTGTAAGGACGGAAATCAAGGATAGGGAGATACTCATATGAAATCCAGGAAACACCGACAATGAATAGAAGCGTATAAAGCGAAACCAATCCTTGCGTATGTTTGCTGAAGAGAGGGGTGAGTTTGTTGCGGTAGATGAAAAGAAATACTGTCAATCCCGACATCAGCACATTTTTGTAGAATGTTTGCCAGTTAGTGAGTTTGACGGCATCACCAAAACAACCGCAATTACTAACGGGATTACTGATTGAGATCCAGAGTGACAAGGGAGTCATAAACAGCATGAAGAGAATGAGCAAGATAACGCTCTTCTTGATTCGATAGCCCGTAATCAATGATACGCCCAGCCAAAACTCAAAAGCGGCGAGGACAACAGCTGCAAAAAGAGTTGTCGGAAGCAAGAAATCCAGTCCCAATACGTTAAGATAATCTGCAAACTTATACGATGATCCCAATGGATCTACCGCTTTGACAAATCCGGAAAAGACAAATGTCAGTCCCATTAAAAGCCTAGTCATGATCACAGCCCCATTCAGGTAGTTTACATGCCTCTTTTGTGGATTTATACTCTTATTCTCCATACGTTAATTTGATAAGAGCAAATAACGAATAGTTGATCATATCCATATAGTTCGCATCCAATCCTTCTGAAACGATGGTTTTCCCTTCGTTTTCCTCAATCTGTTTGGTCCGGTTTATTTTCATGAGAATCAGGTCGGTATACGAACTGATTCGCATTCCTCTCCAGGCTTCGTTGTAGTCATGATTCTTTGCATACATCAGTTCTTTGGTCTGAGTGATATGCTTATCATAGAGTTCAATTGCCTTTTCCTTTGTGATATCGGGAGTTTCGCTGTAGCCCAACTCCAGTTGGATTAAGGCGATGACACCATAATTCACAATACCGACAAACTCTGATTGAATAGAATCATCAATCAGAGCTTCTTTTTGAATCTCCAGGCTGCGAATGCGGCAGGCTTTTATAAAAATCTGGTCTGTCAGCGAGACAGGGCGCATGATGCGCCATGCCGGACCATAATCTTGCAATTTCTTTACAAAAAGGTCACGGCATGAAGCGATCAAATGCTCAAATTGTTCAACTGTATTCATTACGGATTCGTTGATAAAGTAACGTTTGAAGCACAAATGTACAGAAATATTCTGTATACCGGGTGTTATTTACGTTTCTGTTTCTCAACAATCGCGTCAATTACTGCCACAGCGGTAATGTTAACGATATCACGAACTGAACTTTCGAAGTCTGTAAAGTGGATCGGTTTGTTCAATCCCATCTGGATCGGTCCGATGAGTTCGGCGTCACTCATTGATTGAATCAGTTTGTAAGCCGAGTTAGCAGAGCTGAGGTTCGGGAATACCAATGTGTTTACATCTTTACCTTTCAGTTTTGTGAACGGATATTTCTCGTCACGCAACTCTTTGTTGAGCGCGATATTTACCTGCATCTCACCATCGATAGCCAGATCCGGATAGTTCTTCTGAAGATAATCCACAGCAGAGTGAACTCTTGCAGGACTACCTGATGTATCAGCGCCAAAGTTTGAATAAGAAAGCATCGCGATGACCGGTTCGTGGTTAAAGAAACGCACGGTGTTTGCAGAAAGACGAGCCACATCAATCAGAGCTGCAGTGTCCGGATGGCGGTTGATCAGTGTATCTGCAAGGAATATGGTGCCTTGTTTCTTGGAATTGATGATGTGCATCGTTCCAAAGTGGTCAAAACCTTCGCGGATTCCAATCACCTCTTTGGCCACTTTAATCGTATTTGAATATTTGGTATATACACCGGTAATGAAGGCGTCAGCATCTCCTGTTTCAACCATCATCATACCGAAGTAGTTACGCTCAAACATTTTGTCGTTTGCTTCCTGCAACGTAAAACCTTCACGGTAACGTTTTTCAGTCAGAATTTTAGCATAGCGTTCGCGACGATCAGCTTCACGGTCATGGCGCAGATTGATGATTTCAATCCCATCCATGTTAAGCTCCAACTCTTTCGCCAATTTCTCGATACGTTCGTCGTTGCCGAGCAATATCGGATGACAAAGACCTTCGCTTTTTGCTTCAACAGCAGCCTTCAGCATGTTTGGGTGGATACCTTCAGCAAAGACAACGCGCTGTGGATTGCTGCGTGCTTTGTCATATAACTGACGGGTCAGTTTAGACTCGTATCCCATCAATTGAAGCAGTTGAATGCGGTATGCGTCCCAATCTTCAATAGGATTTCTGGCAACACCTGATTCCATAGCAGCTTTAGCAACCGCCATAGATACATCTGTGATCAAACGTGGATCTACTGGTTTCGGGATGAAGTACAATGGACCAAAAGTCAGATTGTTTTCATCATATACAGAGGTTACAACATCTGGAACCGGAGCTTTAGCAAGGGCAGCGATTGCCTTCACAGCAGCCAGTTTCATCTCTTCATTGATGGCTCTGGCATGTGTGTCCAAAGCGCCACGGAAGATATAAGGGAATCCGATGACATTGTTAATCTGGTTCGGATAATCTGAGCGTCCTGTTGCCATCAATACATCCGGACGGGCTGACATCGCGTCTTCATAGGTAATCTCCGGAGTCGGATTAGCAAGTGCAAAGACGATTGGGTTAGCAGCCATAGAGCGTATCATGTCTTGAGAAAGAACATTTCCTTTTGAAAGTCCTAGGAAGACATCTGCATCTTTCACCGCTTCAGCCAATGTATGAATATCTGTGCGGCTTGTAGCAAAATACTTTTTAGATTCCGTCAGGTCCGGACGGTTGATAGAGAGGACACCTTTGCTGTCAAGCATCACAATGTTTTCTCTCTTGGCACCCAGGGCGATATACAGTTTGGTACAAGAATTAGCAGAAGCACCGGCTCCATTTACGACAATCTTGACTTCATCAATCTTCTTTCCTGCCACTTCCAGTGCATTCAGCAATCCGGCGCTTGAGATAATCGCTGTACCGTGTTGGTCATCATGCATCACCGGAATATCCAGTTCAGCTTTCAGTCTCTCTTCAATCTCAAAACATTCAGGAGCCTTGATATCTTCCAGGTTGATGCCACCAAAAGTAGGAGCAATCGCTTTGACAGCCTGGATAAACTTTTCCGGATCTTTTTCATCGACTTCGATATCAAAGACATCGATGCCGGCGTATATTTTAAAGAGCAATCCTTTGCCTTCCATTACGGGTTTACCGGAAAGGGCTCCTATATCACCAAGACCTAGTACGGCTGTACCGTTGGAAATCACTGCGACAAGGTTCCCTTTTGCTGTATATTTGTATGCATCTTCCGGATTTTTTTCAATTTCCAGACAGGGTTCCGCTACTCCCGGGGAGTAAGCCAGAGAAAGATCACCTGGTGTGCTGTGAGGTTTGGTTGGAACTACTTCGATTTTACCGGGCTTACCTTGCGAATGATAAAGTAATGCCGCTTCTTTTGTTATTTTTGCCATAATGTAATTAAAATATTACTATTTCTCGAATATTGATATCTAATGAGGGCGCAAAGTTACAAATTATTTATCAATATGCGAAGCTGGCTTCTCCTATTTCTCTAAATAATGCTCTTTGCTGTTATTTGTTTTATACTATTGTCTATCTGTCTCAGATAGTTGACGAATGAAGAGAATTTATGCTCTTTCGATCATTTATGCCGGACTTCCATAGAGGAAAAAAAGGACCAATGATAGGAATGTAACAGTACTTGCTATCCAAGAGCCAACAACTATTAATCTAACTTCAAGACGGCAAGGAATGCTTTTTGCGGCACTTCCACATTGCCGATCTGCTTCATTCGTTTCTTTCCCTTCTTTTGTTTCTCAAGAAGTTTTCTTTTTCGTGAGATGTCACCACCATAACATTTTGCTGTTACATCTTTGCGGACCGCCTTGATCGTTTCGCGGGCAATGATCTTTGCCCCGATAGCAGCCTGTACGGCGATGTCAAATTGCTGACGAGGTATCAGTTCCTGAAGCTTCTCACACATCCTGCGTCCAAAGTTATACGCGTTGTCCACATGCGTAAGTGTGGAAAGTGCATCAACCGGTTCGCCGTTGAGCAAGATATCCAGCTTGACCAGTTTGGACGGGCGATAGCCGTTCAGGTGATAATCAAAGGAGGCGTATCCTTTGGAGATACTTTTCAGTCTGTCGTAAAAGTCAATCACGATCTCACCCAGCGGGATATCATAAAAGATCTCCACACGGTTGCCGGAGATATACTCTTGTTTGACCAGTTCGCCGCGCTTTCCTAAGCAAAGCGTCATGATTGCTCCGATATAGTCGGTAGCTGTAATGATAGAGGCACGGATATAAGGCTCTTCAATACTGTCAATCATCGAAGGGTCGGGGAGTCCCGACGGATTGTGCACCTCCAATAACTCGTCTTTCTTGGTGTGTACGATGTAGGATACGTTGGGCACCGTCGTGATTACGTTCATGTCAAACTCTCTGTCCAGACGTTCCTGAACGATCTCCATGTGAAGGAGTCCGAGAAATCCGCAGCGAAAACCAAATCCCAAAGCCACAGAAGACTCCGGTTGGAAAGTCAGAGAGGCATCATTGAGCTGCAGTTTCTCCAGTGAGGAACGAAGATTCTCAAACTCTTCAGTCTCTATCGGATAGACACCCGCATACACCATAGGTTTGACCTCCTCAAATCCTGCAATCCGTTCTTTACACGGATTGATCACATGGGTGACAGTATCACCTACTTTTACCTCCCGTGAAGTCTTTATTCCTGAAATAATATAACCCACATTACCCGCACTCAGTTCGGCGCAAGGCAGCATATCCAGTTTTAAAACGCCGACCTCATCCGCTTCATATTCTTTATTTGTCGCAAAAAACTTGACTTCATCTCCTTTTCGAATCGTTCCGTTGACAATCTTGAAATAAGCGATGATTCCTCTAAAAGGATTGAATACAGAGTCGAAGATCAGTGCCTGCAAAGGAGCATTGGGATCACCGACCGGCGCATGTATCCGGTGAACAATTGCTTCCAGAATCTCATTGACACCCTGTCCGGTCTTTCCGCTTGCACGGATGATCTCTTCCCGTTTGCATCCAAGCAGTTCGATGATTTGATCTTCCACTTCATCCGGACGGGCGCTGTCCAGATCCACCTTATTCACGACAGGTATGATCTCGAGATCATGCTCTATTGCCATGTAGAGGTTGGATATGGTTTGAGCCTGAATGCCCTGTGCTGCATCGATGATCAGCAGCGCTCCTTCGCAGGAGGCAATGGAACGGGATACTTCATACGAGAAGTCCACATGTCCGGGAGTGTCAATCAGATTTAATATATAGTTTTCTCCGTTGTAAAAATAGTCCATCTGGATGGCGTGACTCTTGATCGTAATACCACGTTCGCGTTCCAGGTCCATGTTGTCGAGCACCTGCTCTTTCATCTCTTTTCCCTGAACGGTATGTGTATATTCCAGTAAGCGGTCGGCCAAGGTACTCTTACCGTGGTCAATATGTGCGATAATACAAAAGTTACGGATCTTCTTCATTCAAATAGCTGTGTTCTTAAAACGTTTCGTTACTTATTTTCTTTTTCCTCGTTGCGCTTGCTGTTTGCGCAAAGTCTCCTGTTGTTGTTTTTGAGCTTCCATCAGACGGTTCATGAAACCATTTGTCTTTCTGGGTCTTTTCTTGTTCTCTTCCAGTTTGGCCAGCAGCTTCTCTTCATTAATCGAATAGCGGAAGATCAATGTCTGACCGATAGAGATCAACGAGGATAACAGGTAGTAGTAGCAAAGTCCGGATGAATACTGATTAAAGAACACCAGGAAGGTGACCGGCATCAGGTACATCATCCACTTCATACCCGGCATCTGCTGTTGTCCGGTGTTTGTCATATCCATGTTAAACTTCGTATAGACAATATTGACGGCGGTCATCAGCAAACAGAACAGACTGACATGGTTTCCGTAAAAATAGCTGATCAGCGGGATATCTCCTTCCCAGCTAAAAATGGCATCGTATGTTGAGAGGTCGTTCGCCCAGAGGAAAGGCTCTTGACGAAGTTCAATAGCCGAAGGGAAGAACATAAACAAGGCAAACAAAATCGGCATCTGCAGAAGCATTGGCAGACAGCCGCTCATCGGACTTGCACCCGCACGGCTATAGAGTTCCATCGTTGCCTTCTGTCTCTCCATTGCTTTGTCATCCCCTTTCAGTCGTTCGTTGATTTCTTCCACCTGCGGACGAAGTACACGCATCTTTGCGCTTGAGATATAAGACTTATAGGTCAGCGGGAAGAGGATTGTCTTGATGATCAATGTCAACAAAAAGATGATGATACCAAAGCTGTTGATATATTTGCCCAGAAAGTCAAACAAAGGAATCACCATCATCTTATTGAACCAACGGAAGAGGACGTTACCCAGCGGAACCAACCGCTGAATTTCCAGTTTGTCTTCACTGGCCAATCCCTTGTCATATTTGCCCAAAGTCGGATAATGATTCGGTCCCAAGTAGATACGGAAGTCATTGGATACTTTTCCTTGTGGATCAAAAGCAGCCGTCATCTTGGATGAAAAACGACTCAGATAAGGAGACGTTTCATCTGTGATGACTTTGGATGCGATGTCAGCCGATAGAAAGGGCTCTTCTGCAATCAAGATCGTAGAGAAGAACTGATCCTTATAGGCAATCCACTTCGTCTTGCTGCTTAGCTCTTCTGAATCATCTTTCGATTCACTCAGGTTTTCCACATCATCATCAGCGGCATACTTGTAAAACAAGCCAACATATCTCTTCTCAAACGTACGTCCTTTTTCCTGCTGACGCAGTTTGGAGTCCCACTCCATGTCCAAAGAGTTTACCCCCGGCGACAAGATGGAAGCCATGTTGTTGGTTCGGATGGAGAAACGAATCATATAATCCTTTGGATACATTGTGTATACATGATCAATATAGCTGTCAGTACCTGCGCTCAGACGCATAGTCAGCTGAGTAGAATCGGCAGTTGAGACGATAGGAAGCGGCTCAAAGAAGAAACTGGATGTGTTGATGATCCGGTTGTCGGCAGTCACATACGTCGTATTGAACGACGCCTCGTCTCCGTCAAACAAGATCAAGGGCAGTGAGTCGTGTGTCTGGTACTTTTTCAGCTGAGCAGTGCGGATGCGTCCACCTTTTGTGCTGACAGAAAGCTTCAGCACTTCGTTTTCCATATTGGCGATGGTATCAGTGCCTATCGCAGCCTTTCCGAATGCACCAAATAGTTTGGTGAGTTCTTTGGCTTTCAATGAGTCTGAAGAAATCGTATCCAGCATGTGCTGGATCGAATTGTCCGTTTTCTGATCTACATTACGGGCATCAACCGCATTGTTGATTTGTTCGGCCAGTTCTATCTGTTTGATAGAATCCTGATAGCGTTGCCTTGCAGCTGTTTGTTCGGGAGTTGGCTGGTTAATCCATGCCATTGCGGCTAGAACAACGGCCATCAATGAAAAACCGATTAGCGTGTTTTTATCCATTAATAGTCAATATTTATGTATGTGAGATAATTACTTCTTTACTTTACTACTGTTTGCGATTGCAGCCTGAATAAATCCCATGAACAAGGGATTAGGCGCAAGTACGGTACTGCTATATTCCGGATGAAACTGTGTGCCGAGGTACCATTTCAAAGAAGGTATTTCGACGATTTCCACCAATTTGGTTTCCGGATTAATACCGGTGCAGCTCATGCCGGCTTTTTCAAAAGCCTCTTTGTAGTGGTTGTTAAATTCGAAACGGTGACGGTGACGCTCAGATACCGTTGTCTTTTTGTAAGCTTTACATGCATTTGAATCTTCAGAAAGCTGACAATCAAAAGCGCCTAACCGCATCGTGCCACCCATGTCTGTCACCTCTTTCTGACTCTCCATCAGGTCAATCACATTATCGGGCGTTTTGCTGTCCATCTCTGTGCTGTTAGCCTGTTTCAATCCGAGCACGTTACGCGCAAACTCAATCACCATGCATTGCATACCCAGACAGATACCAAATGCAGGAATATTGTGTTCACGGGCATAGCGTGCAGCCACGAATTTGCCCTCGATACCACGCTGACCAAAGCCGGGAGCGATCACGATACCGTCATTGTTCTGAAGCAATTCGTTCACGTTCTCATCTGTAAGATCTTCCGATAGCACACAGTTGAGCACCAGTTTGCGGTCATTATAGGTAGCAGCCTGTATCAAGGCCTCGTTGATCGACTTGTAAGCATCTTGCAGACCGACGTATTTCCCAACCAGAGCGATACGGATCGTCTCTTTTGTCTGACTGTATCGGTCAACAAACCCTTTCCAATCCGTCAGATTGATATCATCTTCTTTGTAAGAATACCCTACTTTCTTCAGCACGGCGGTATCCAAACCTTCTTTGTGCATCAAAAGAGGCACTTCATAAATATTTTTCGCGTCGATGCATTCCACCACACTTTCGTGATCCACGTTGCAGAACAGTGCCACTTTCTTACGCATCTCCATCGGGATGTGACGTTCCGTACGCAGTACCAGTACGTCCGGTTGAATACCCATCTCTTGCAGTAGTTTGACAGAGTGCTGTGTTGGCTTGGTCTTCAGCTCCTTTGCCGCAGCAAGAAAAGGCACATACGTAAGGTGTATGTTGATACAGCTCTTTCCTAATTCCCAACGCATCTGGCGAACCGCCTCCAGAAAAGGCAACGATTCGATGTCACCCACCGTACCTCCGATTTCAGTGATCACAAAGTCATATTTGTATTTGTTGCCAAGAAACTTGATATTCCGTTTGATTTCATCCGTGATGTGAGGGATTACCTGAACGGTCTTTCCCAGATAGTCTCCACGACGTTCTTTCTCAATGACGCTTTTGTAAATCCGTCCGGTCGTCGTGTTGTTGGCACGGGTAGTCTGAATGTTCAGAAAACGCTCGTAATGCCCTAAGTCCAGATCTGCCTCGTGCCCATCCACTGTTACATAACACTCTCCATGTTCATACGGGTTGAGCGTGCCGGGGTCCACATTAATGTACGGATCCAGTTTTTGAATGGTCACAGAATACCCTCTAGCTTGTAGAAGTTTGCCGACAGAAGCGGAAATAATTCCTTTACCCAATGAGGAAGCAACGCCTCCTGTTACGAAAATGTATTTTGTTTCAGCCACGATTCTATTGAGATTAGATTAAACGTTACAATTTCAAACCGCAAAATTACGAATAAATTATGAATGCTTCCCATGATTCCAGATTTAAAAAGCAGATTGTATCTCTATTTTGTACAAAAGGATTATCTTTGCAAAAATATATTTTAGAATGAAACGGATATTTCAGACACTCTTTGCTTTGTTTCTAACAGGGGCTACGAGTACTTATGCTCAGGATACGTTGAATTATAATAATGAATTGCCCCTTTCGTCATCAGACTCAATAGTCGTTGATTCGATCCAGTTGTTGCAGAAAGAATATGAATCTGCTAAAAACTCCAATGCCATCAAACCGTTGTTGAATACGATGGCCAATGAGGTTTGGAGGGAACTAAAGATAGCCCGTGAAGACTCTCTTCGTCTGTATGCTGAGAGACGTCTCCAAGATTCCCTCAATAATCCGCGAATGCCTTATTATATTGCGATGGACAGGCGCGCAGACTCTTTGATATCTATCGGAAGAAAGATCTTTGAAGTGCCTGCAGACTCACTGTGGGATGAGAGTTCCTTCAATCCCGACTCCATCCTTTTCAATGAACTTTTTTATCCGATCGTGGTACGAAAGAACTTTGTCTATGACGGAAAGAAGCTGGCGAATTTCCGTGATTCGTTTAAGGTAAAAGTGCCTTCATTTTCGCTCCCGATGCCGGCCAATTCGTTAGCATATACCTATAAGGACTCTCTGGCTCAGTCGGCTTTGCGCAATTTGATCTTGTATCATCCGGATCTGATCAGCTACACAGAAGAGATGCTTACCAAAGGAGCTATCAAGACCGAGATACTGGAGACAAAGCCTACTTTGGCTGATCTCAGTAATTTACCTCCGGCGATTGTAACGGCCGACAAAGTATCGGTGCGAATGAGGAAAGCCACTCACTGGGCTACCAAGGGCAAACTGTTTCTGAACTTCTCACAAGCCTATTCGAGTGAAAACTGGGGAGGTACTAATAACTATGCGCTCCATCCGAATATGTGGATGACAGCCAATTACAATGACTTAAAGAAAGTCACCTGGAATAATAGGGTAGATTACAAATTGGGATTTACCTCTTTGCCTAAAACTGTCAATGGACGTGATTATCAGATTACTCCAGATGAGTTGAATTTAAATTCGCAGTTGGGACTGAAAGCGATTGGCCCATGGAGTTACACCGTGACGGCAAATCTGCGGACACAAACTTTTCAACAAATTTCGGGGAAGGACGTTGTGAAAGCTTTCCTTTCTCCGGGAACCTTTGATTTAAGTGTCGGTATGCGATATAGCTATGCAAACAAGCCCGGTACCTTTTCTATTTCGTTCAATATTGACCCCTTTGTGTACTCTAATACCTTTGTACTCGATACGGCAAAGGTGGATCAAACGAGATATGGTATTCGCAAGAATAGAAAAAGTAGAGAGACGGTCAATGGTTTGTTGATTAGTTCGAATTACACTTGGAAGATTGCTAAAAACGTCTCTTACTTAGGCCGATTTAAATATAGATCTCCTTATGATGAGACGTATATGGAGTTCTATAATTCGTTTAACTTTAAAGTGACAAATAGCTTTTCTCCCAAGATAGACATCAATTTTGTGTATAATGATGGTCGCCGCAGACAGCCGGGAGAGAAGTCCTATTTGCAATATCAAGAGTTCCTCAGTTTCGGCTTTGATTTCTGGTGGTAACGCTAAAGCACTCTGACTACACCTTCACAAAAGCATTCGGTCGTTAAAAAAGTAAGCCTATCGTTTGCTTTCATCGAAAAAATGCTACCTTTGTGGCCGCAAAACAGTTTGTGACGCACCCATAGTTCAATGGATAGAATATCGGATTCCGGTTCCGACGATTGGGGTTCGAGTCCCCATGGGTGTACAAAGTCTGGCGTTTATCTCCCAACCCCATTCCTTTTCGCTTTTCAGAACGGAAGCTCATAACTCTCTGTTCTCTCCTCTGTGTCGAAAGGCATCTCCTGTTGAAAGACTTCTGCTTCCATCTTTTTCTTTCTCTCTGTCAGCCAATTGGAGTTGTCAAAGGGGGCAGGGGAGAATCCTCCTTTTGAAGAGTGCGACGGTTCGATAGGCACGTAGCGGCCATTGGTCAGGTTGAAGGCGAAGGTTGCTTCTCCACATTTGCCGAGGTTTCTGAACTTAACCTTTTGTACATGGATCGTACATTGATTGGTGTCGTTGTCGCGCACGACGGCAAACCCATAATCTGTTTTGTTGAAGAAGTTTGCCGAACCGTTGATGGTGTATAAGTCCGGTACCGCAAACTTCTTGGTCACAGGGTCTTTCTCTATCTTGCGGGGATGCGCCACCAGTACGACCAATGTGTCTGTGCTGATCGCAAAGTTCGTCAGTTTGTCGAGAAAGCGGCTGATGTAGGTCGTTTCTTTTTCTCCATTCTCAAACTGATGTTCCAAGCGATTGTACGGGTCAATGACCAACATCTTGATCCCATTCCTGCGTACCAGTTCGCGCGCTCTGGATAAGATGCTGTCCACGCGATAGCCCTCTTTGGGTGCGATCGAAAAGACATTCTCCTTCAGATAGTCACATACATCGCGATACTCATCCATCGAGGTGTTTCCTTTTTTGAAGATCTTACCCGTCAGCTTCTCCGCCAGTTTGGCGTAGTGGCGTTGCACGGGCAGATTTTCCGGACTGAAGTAGGCTGTTTTCCATCCATGCTTTAAGTTCATGTTGATGACGATCTGATCCATGAACTCCGATTTACCGCAGCCCGGGATACCCGTCACCACACACACTCTGCCGGTTTCCAGCGTCAGATAAGGATCGAGGTTGTTATACCCGATGCTCAACCCCGGCTGTAGTCCGTTTTCAAAAAGATCGTACATCTCGTCTTTCACATCCTCCACAGTCACCACACCCTCCAGTGGACACTCCGGCGCCTGTAGCAGACAGAGCTGCAAACTTTCCACCCCGTACTGCAGCAGGTGTTCGTTGGCATCCTTGCAATCCTTGCCGTAGGTCACCACCCGGCACCGCTCTTTGCCAAAGCGTCGCAGCAACTCCTTGCACAGCATCTTTCCCTTCTCATCGGTATCCACGGCGATGTAAATGATCTCTTTGTTTTCAAAATGCGACTCGACAAAAGGGTTCAGCCATTCCAGATTCTCATTCGCCCCATTGGGCACGCTGATCACGTCATAGCGTCCGGCAGCCATAAAACTCATGGCATCCATTTCGCCCTCGGTGAGGATACACTCTTTGGTATCCTTGATGCCATCGATATTCCAGGGAGTCAGTTTGGCGCCTGCCACCAAAGCAAAATGCTTTTCAGCATCCCGATACTTGGTGTTTACCAGTTCGTCGTCCACAAAATAATTAAACCCGATACACTTGACCTGCTTTCCGATAGCCGACATGAAATGCATCTCCTCAGAGATCAACATCTTCTTGAGCACCTCTTGCGGGATGCACCGTTGCTCGACAAAGTAGCGCACCATTTTGTCGCTCAGCATCGTCTTGTTGGAATCAAACACCGGTCGGCGAAAATGAGAAGGAACCTCCGCGCTGCTCCGCTTCTCCCACACCGGTTTTTGTTCGCCGGGCTTGAGCGCTTTGCCCGCCCAGTCACAATAGAAACAGC
>JAQUZH010000194.1 GCA_028691445.1 Bacteroidales bacterium
CAAGCTTTTTCAGCAGTGGAATTAAGTCGTCCATTAATTCAGGTTCCTTCTTTGCCCGATCCCTCCATGTAAGATTTAGTGGAGCCAGTAAGTCAGTCAACTTTTCACCGTCAAAAATCATACGGCCTATAATTTCATCCACAAAGGCTTGCAGCGATGCAGGCTGTAAACCGTACTTGTCAGCAAGCGATGCCATTTCTTCTGCTGATTTTTCATCTTTGAATATCTTATAACCTTTTTTTATTGCCATTTCGTCCAGCCCTTTTCCAGCTTCCAGAGTATTGATATACGCAATAATATCATCGCGTTCATCCATCATGTTTGAACTTGAGCTGAGCAGGCCGATGAGCTGTTCACGACTCATTTTTTCTTTCTTAGGCACATCAGGTTGCGTATATTTTGAAATTAAAGACATGATATAATCATAATCAATTATAGCAGAGGAAAACAGAACAAACTCGAAATCTAGCTGTTCAATAGCAGGGGCTTTATCTTCGATATCCTTGCCCTGTTGCGCTTTTAGCTGTTGGGCAGTTTCAATATAGACACCACGGAAGGCACGCAGAGTATCCTCCGGCAATAATTCTTTAATCTTTTCCACTTGCTCCTCTTTGATATCCGTGTATTGGTCAAGCTGTGTTTTTAGGCGTTGCACTTCTTTAAATTTATTGATAAATTCACTTCGCGCAGCATCTCCTTTAAGATTGCTTACTTGCTCAGGCTTACACTCCAAGCCCTGAGATTCCATGAATTCTTCAAGCTCAGCAACTGCTTTGTTCAATTTATCTACTACAACGGGGGCTGGATCAACAAGCCAGATTTCTTTTGCTCTGCTGCTATTATCTTTCCCGGAGAACAGCGCAATTGCTTCATCAACATCTTTTTCCTGCCCTCTAAAGTCAAGAATATTACCATATGGCTTTGTATCATTCAATATGCGGTTCGTTCTTGAAAATGCTTGTATTAAGCCATGCTGCTTTAAGTTCTTATCGACATACAAGGTATTAAGATACTTGGAATCAAACCCGGTTAAAAGCATATCCACCACAATGGTTATATCAATTTTGTTTTTGTGGGGATAGTCCGAGTTTGAATATTTTTGATCCTTAATGCGTTGCTGTACATCCTGATAATATAAATCAGATTCATTAATACTGTGACTCGTACCATAAATCAAGTTATAGTTATCTATAATGC
This sequence comes from Bacteroidales bacterium, assembly GCA_028691445.1. GTDB lineage: Bacteria > Bacteroidota > Bacteroidia > Bacteroidales > JAQUTK01 > JAQUTK01. The sequence continues at coordinate 1,198 of JAQUZH010000194.1, forward strand.
GTTTAAGGGCTGCCTTTTTCTTCTCAGGCTCTTTTTCATTATCTACTTTCTCCTGCTGTAAATCTTCTTGTAGTTGTTTTACATCTTTATTCCCTTCGGCAGGCGGAGAAAAAACACAGGCGATATTTAGAGGCATAAAGTTCTCGTTATCAGTCTTATCGCGCTCGTCCTGCAACGATTTAAAGAGTTCAAAATACTCAATTGCATCGTTGATGGAAGCAGTTGCAAAAATGGCGTTATACCGTCTACCGTTAGTAGCGGCGTTATGCTTTGAAATTATCGCCTCAACGACTGCTTTTTTACTAAGAACCTCTGGGGCTTTCGCAGCTTTTTTTACGTCCTCCGGCTTAAAGTAGTCAATGTGAAAGCGGAGCACATTGCGGTCATCAATAGCATTTGTTATTGTATAGGCATGCAGCTCCTTTTGAAAAACATCTTCTGTCGTTACATAAGAGCCAACTGTGCCATCAATTTTTTTGTAGGTAGCATTATCTTCAAATATTGGCGTTCCGGTAAAACCAAAAAGTTGCGCCTTTGGAAAGAAGTTTTTTATTGCTTCATGATTATCGCCGAACTGAGAACGGTGGCATTCGTCAAAAATAATGACTATACGCTTGTTAGCAAGCTTTGCTAAGCGGTCTTTATAGGTCAATTCGCCCCTTTTCTTCTTTTCTTGATTGCGTTTACTATCTTCATCAAGAGCAAGACCAAGCTTTTGAATTGTCGTAACAATGACTTTATCCCGATAATCATCGGATGTAAGACGTTTCACCAAGCTTTCCGTATTGGTATTCTCTTCAACACAACCTTCTTGGAATTTGTTAAACTCCAAGCGCGTCTGTCTATCAAGGTCTTTTCTATCAACAACAAATAGACATTTTTCTATTTCAGCATTATCCTTCAATAGTGTTGATGCCTTAAACGATGTGAGGGTTTTACCACTTCCTGTTGTATGCCAGATGTAACCATTGCCGCGATTCTGCTCGATACAATCTACAATAGCCTTGACCGCATAAATTTGATAAGGACGCATAATCATCAATCTCTGTTCGCTTACAACAAGCACCATATAGCGGCTTATTAATTGCCCAAGCGTGCATTTAGGCAGGAATTTTTCAGTGAAATCATAAAGATGCGTAATTTTGTTGTTGCCTTCGTCTGCCATTTGATAGATTGGCAAAAAACGCTCGTCTGCATTGAAACAAAAATGCTCCTTGGGATTATTCGCAAAATAATATGTATTGGTCTCATTACTCACAATAAAGAGTTGCATAAAACAAAGCAAGGAATTTGCATAGCCATTGCCAGGATCATTTTTATATTCTACAATTTGCTCCATTGCCCTTTTAGGTGTAATTTGAAGTGTTTTAAGTTCCACCTGAACGACGGGAACCCCGTTAATAAGTATAATTACATCATAACGGTGATTGCTGTTTTCTGTGTTTATACGCAGTTGATTTATAACTTCAAACTCATTTTTGCACCAATCCTTGATATTGACGAGGGTGTATTGAAGCGGCGTATCATCATCACGCTTGAATGTGTTTATTTCCCGTAAAGTTTTAGCTGCGGTGAACACTTCTGGCGTAATAATCGTCCCCATAAGACGTGTAAACTCTGAATCACTCAGTTTAACGCGATTTAATCTATCAAAATGCTCTCTAAAATTAGCTACAAGAGAAGCCTTATCTCGAATATCTTCCCGATATGTATATTTCAGGTCTTGTAATTTTTTAATAAAACTTAATTCAATTTGATTCTCAGATCTCACTCTTATTCTCCTTTCAACTTTTTAGAATAACACATCTTTTTATTTATGATATGGCATCCCTCTATGGAAAATATAATCTTACACTTATCTAAAAAGTTCCAAAAGTTGTCTTGTGTCTTCAGATATTGGATTAATTTCACAGTATTCTTTAATCCTCCCCATAGCTAATCTGCTTGGCTTAGATTTATTGTTTTCCCAGCGGTTTATCGTCGTATAGCTTACATTCAAATCACGTGCAAGTATTTCTTGCGAAATGTTCATTTCCTTGCGTATTCTTTTTAGAATTTCGTCTATGTTCATTTTGACCCCCCCTACACAGAATATATTATAGCGTATGCTATAGCATTTATCAATAACTATTTCCATATTTTATAAATGCGAACATCCGCTTCTGCGACGATGTGACGATATTTATTCACCACACACACCCATAAAAATACCGTCATATCGACGCAAAAAGTGCGGGGCATTGGATTCCTCGCACTTTTTGCAAATAACTTTCGCTGGCCGCTTTTTACCTCGTCTAATCTTTTGTCTTTTCCAGAATAATAAGCCTATCTGTATGCGTCCGCTTGTATTTTAGGCTTATGCTATAGCGATTTGCTAATTCATCTACAGAAACATTCAGCCGTCTTGTCAGAACATTGGGAGTAATATCTACCAGTGCCAGTATTTCTATTAGTTCGCTTGCCGTCCCCTGCCAGAAGGAATGTCCATCAGACAGAAGAGAAAAAAGGCCTTTTAATAATGGATTTTCCGCCGGAGGTTTTAGGTTTTGTTCCACGCTGTCTAAGCCCCACAGGCATTTTTCACTGTCAAAAGAAACATTGAACCGCTGATTTTTCACATCCCTGCCCTCAAAGTCAATGATAGCGGTTGTTTCATTTCTCTGCTTTTTGTACATTATAAATGCACCATCCACTGCCCCCAGCAAGCCATTGGTACCGGAGATATCCTCAAAGGGGTCATCGGATTTGCCCTTTCTCGTATGATGCACCACCAATATACAGATATTGTGCTGTTCTGCAAACTCTTTAACCGCCGATGCAACATCATTGTCATTGGCATAGCTGTACTTGTCGCTGCCTTTTTCTCGTATCTTGTGCAAAGTATCAATGATAATCAATTTAGTGTCGGGATGCTCTGAAATAAAGTTTTCTAACTGCTGCTGTAACCCTTCACTTAGATTTTGTGATCTTGTTGCGAAATATAGGTTGTCGTTATCTTCCTCACCAAACATAGTGCACAGCCGTTGCTGTATTCGGGAGTAGTCATCCTCCAAAGCAAGATACAGCACCGTTCCTTTATAAGTTTTCAAATTCCAAAAGGCTAAACCCTTGCTGACACAATAGCCTATTTGAGCCATTAAAAAGCTCTTGCCAATCTTAGGTGCCCCAACGAACAGGTATGCTCCGGTTTGGAGCATACCCTCGATGATTTGTGTCTTTGGCCGGAACACCGTGTCATAAATTTCTCCCAGTGACATGGTTTCTAAAATATTCTTATTGATTGTCGACTGCGAACTGGGTAGAATACTTATATTGGGATAAGGTGGCTGGTTCATATCTGCTGGAACAGATGTGGTTAAATCAGCTGCTTTTTTCTTATCCAAGATCATTTATTTCCCCCTTTACACCTGCAAGTATGACTGCTATATATTTTGTTAGTTCAAGCAATTCATAATGCTTTTCATTGATTTCAGTTAGTCTTGCGAGTTGTTCACACACTGCCTGAAGTTCGTTTTTAAGTGCCTTATAAACCCTTGGGTTTGGATTGATAATTACATCTTTGTCTAAC
>JAQUZH010000017.1 GCA_028691445.1 Bacteroidales bacterium
CTATGACTCCTTTATTTCCGGTCATGCCTCTACTTCTATTTCTGCTGCGTTGGGAATGGCTGTTGCTTCTAAGCTGAAAGAGGAGCCCGATCGGAAAGTTGTCGCTGTAATTGGCGACGGCTCAATGACCGGGGGACTTGCGTTTGAAGGACTGAATAATGCTTCCTCTTATCCGAATAACCTGCTTATTATTTTGAATGATAATGACATGGCGATTGACCATGTCGTGGGCGGACTGAGTAAATATTTGGTTCATCTCACCACTTCGCAGACTTATAATAAGCTTCGGTATGATGTCTACAGCTTTCTGAAGAAAAAGAACTTACTCAATGACGATAATAAAGAGAGTATCCTGCGATTCAATAATAGCATAAAGTCCTTGTTGACAAAACAACACACCTTATTTGAGGGACTGAATATTCGCTATTTCGGACCTGTTGACGGGCATGATGTCGATGGGCTGGTGAAGATATTGAGCGACATCAAAGAGATGAACGGACCCAAATTGTTGCATATCAAGACAATCAAAGGAAAAGGATTTAAGCCTGCGGAAGAATCGCCCACTGAATGGCATGCGCCTGGGAGATTTGACAAGGTGACTGCCGTTCGACTCAAACCTAAAAGTAATGACTCGGTGCCACCGCTCTATCAGGATGTCTTTGGGCATACTTTGGTCGAACTGGCCAAAATGAATGATAAAATAGTCGGCGTTACCCCTGCGATGCCTACTGGTTGTTCGATGTCTTTCCTGATGGAAGAGTTGCCAAACCGTGCTTTTGATGTGGGTATTGCAGAGGCTCATGCCGTTACCTTCTCTGCCGGACTGGCTAAAGAGGGACTGATGCCTTTCTGTAACATCTATTCCTCTTTTATGCAGCGTGCCTATGATCAGGTTATTCACGATGTGGCACTTCAGAAGTTGGATATGGTCATTTGTCTCGATCGCGGCGGACTGGTAGGTGAGGATGGTCCAACTCACCATGGCGCTTTTGATCTCGCTTATTTAAGATGCATCCCTAATCTGACTGTTGCCTCTCCTATGAATGAACACGAACTTCGCAATCTGATGTTCACCGGCCAACAGAAAGGAAAGGGTCCGTTTGTCATTCGTTATCCCCGGGGAGGTGGTGTCCTGGTTGACTGGTCGAATGAAATGGAGGAGTTGCCGGTCGGAAAGGGACGCCAAATAGCAGACGGAAAAGAGCTTGCCATACTCAGTCTGGGACCCATTGGTAATGTGGCGAAAGAAGTGGTCAAACGACTTGCTGAAGAGAATGTTTCAGTGGCATTGTATGATATGCGCTATCTGAAGCCTATCGATGAGGCGATACTCCATGAGGTAGGTCGTCACTTTACCAAAATTGTCACGTTGGAAGATGGAGTGATCATAGGAGGCTTTGGCAGTGCAGTAGTTGAGTTTATGTCAGATAATCACTACGCGGTTGAAGTGAAGCGTATTGGTTTGCCTGACCGGTTTGTAGAACACGGAGCAGTAAGTAAATTGTATTCCGTTTATGGATTAGATGTAGAGGGTATTATCAAGGTTGTGAAAACGTTTTCGCTCTAATTAATTACTAGTATGAACATCATTATTGTGGGTGCTGGTGAAGTAGGATCCCATCTGGCTAAACTTTTATCTGTTGAAAATCAGAACATCGTCATCATGGATGACAAAGAAGATAAAATTTCATTCCTTCAGGAGAATTTCGATCTAATGGGTGTCGTGGGCAACCCTACGTCCATTAGTGATATGGAAAAAGCCGGAGTAAAAAGTGCGGATCTGTTTATTGCAGTTACGCCGGAAGAAAGCAGAAATATCACGGCTTGTATTTTAGCGAGGAGTCTCGGTGCAAAGAAGACGCTGGCGCGAATTGATAACTATGAATATCTGTTGCCTAAGAATAAAGAGTTCTTTCAGAAGCTGGGAGTAGAATCGCTCATTTATCCGGAGATGCTTGCTGCGAAAGAGATAGCGGAAGCAATCCGCAGACCTTGGGTGCGCCAATGGTTTGAATTTGCCGGAGGAGCTCTGATATTGGTTGGAACAAAAGTGCGTGAAGGTGCTGAAGTACTCAACATCCCTTTGAGCGAACTCTCTCGGGAAGACAATAGTTATCATGTGGTTGCCATCAAGCGAAAAGGGGAAACCATGATTCCCAAAGGAAATGACACTATTCAGGTGAACGATATTGTCTATTTCACAACCACTCGTGGCAATGTGGAATATATTCGCAAGATGACCGGAAAGCCGGATTTCAATATTAAGAATATCACCATTATGGGGGGTAGCCGCATCGCGGTACGTGCCACTCAGTTCCTTCCCTCTGATGTGAATATTAAGATCATTGAAGAAAGTATGGCTCGCTGCCAATGGCTCACGGAGAAAGTATCATCCAACACGATGGTGATTCATGGCGATGGACGTGATTTCAATCTGCTTCGTGAAGAAGGTATTCAGAAAGCCGACGCGTTTATAGCTTTGACGGATAATTCAGAAACAAACATCCTTTCCTGCGCGGCCCTGAAGCGTGCCGGACTCAGAAAGAGTGTGGCTGAGGTGGAGAATCTGGATTATATCTCTCTGGCTGAGAATCTGGATATCGGAACTGTCATCAACAAAAAACTGATCGCCGCAAGTCATATCTATCAAATGATGCTTGAAGCGGATGTGACCAATGTGAAATGTCTGACTTTTGCTGATGCCGATGTGGCGGAGTTTATTCCCAAGGAAGGTTCCCGTATTACGAAAAGCAAGGTGAGAGATCTTTCTCTGCCGGAAGATGTGGTGATTGGTGGATTGATCCGTGAAGGAAGAGGTATAATTGTACGCGGTGAAACTCAAATCTTACCAAAAGATCATGTGGTGGTCTTCTGTTTGGGCTCAGGACTTCGAAAGGTCGAAAAGTTCTTCAATAAATAGATCAATGTCAATTTCTATCAATTTTAAACTGGTCAGCAAGGCGTCCGGTTTATTGCTGTTTATCGAAACCGGCTTTATGTTTCTTTCGATGCTGGTATCGTTGTTCTACAAGGAGGATGTAATGACTCTTTTTGTCCCCTCTTTGGTCATCACTTTTCTGATGGCCAATCTGCTTTTCTTGATTGGCTGGAATGCCAAGAGCACGTTAGGTGTTCGGGAAGGGTTTCTTATCGTTTCTTTAGCGTGGGTGCTTTTCTCCTTTTTTGGAAGTCTCCCGTTTTATCTGAGCGGTTGTATCCCGACTTTTGAGAGTGCCTTCTTTGAAACGGTTTCCGGATTTACCACTACTGGTAATACGATGATCAAGAATGTTGAGATATTGCCTTACGGCATTCTTTTCTGGCGTTCTTTGACGCACTGGATGGGGGGGATGGGTATTGTTATCTTTACAATCGCCTTTCTTCCGTTACTGAAAACCGGTGGTTTAAAGCTGTTTTCTGCAGAATCTACTGGTCCGATGTTAGCGAAGATTCACCCCCGAATCTCAGATACGTCCAAAAGGTTGTGGTATGTCTATATCTTTCTTACCGTATTGGAAATTATACTTCTTTGTCTGGAAGGGATGGGTACCTTTGATTCTGTTTGTCAGTCTTTCGGTACATTGGCGGGCGGCGGCTTCTCAACAAAGAATGCCAGCATTGGTTTCTGGCCATCTCCCATCATTCATTATACGATCATCGTCTTTATGTTCTGCTCGGGAGTAAACTTTATTTTGCTCTATTTTCTGCTCAAAGGGAAGTTCAAGCGTTTTTGGGACAATGAAGAGTTGAAATGGTTTTTAGGCTTTACCATTGTTGTTTCTCTGATTATTGGGTCCATTCTCTATACGACAGGTTATGGCGGTTTGGAGAAATCGTTTCGGGACGCTTTGTTTCAAGTTTCCTCTGCTGTTACAACAACAGGCTATTCGACCGTTAATTTCATGGCATGGGACCCGTTACTTTGGTCTTTATTGCTTTTAGTCATGATAATAGGAGGTTCGGCCGGTTCTACAGCCGGTGGTGCAAAGGTTGTTCGGGTATTGCTCGCACTGAAGAACATCCGTAATGATTTTCGGCGTTTCTTGCATCCAAATGCAGTGATACCCGTACGAATGGATCGTTCAGTTGTCTCTCAACAAGTAATAACCAATTCGATTGCATTTCTTTTTGCCTATTTTTTGGTGATACTGATCAGTACGCTTGTTTTGCTTGCAACCGGGATGTCTTTTGTCAATTCAGTTGGATCAACGATATCATCCATCAGTAATGTCGGTTTGGCAATCGGAGATTTTCCATCCGGCACGTATGCTGATATTCCTGTGGCCGCCAAGTGGTATCTCTCTTTCCTGATGCTGGTAGGCCGTCTCGAGCTATATACTCTTTTGATGATCTTTACCCCATACTTTTGGAGAGACTAAGAAGTTTGTTGGATGCAATAGCCAGAGAACCGAAAATACTTGTAACTTTGTTGATAAAGTTATTTTTCTCAGAAAGATGTTCAAATCTATAAACGTAAAACTTATTTGTAAGGCAATAGGTTTGTTGCTGCTCCTCGAAACTTGTTTTATGGGATTAGCGATACTTGTTGCTTTGTATTATGGAGAGGATGTACAATCAGCATTCCTTCCTTCGCTTTTCATTACTTTTGGAAGTGCTGTATGGCTCATCATCTATAGTCGAGAATCAACCAATTCCATGGGTAAGCGTGATGGATATCTGATTGTCACTTTAGCGTGGGCGCTCTTTTCCTTTTTCGGAGCCATCCCGTTTTATATAAGTGGTTACTTGCCTTCGTTTGTGGATGCTTATTTTGAGACGGTTTCCGGTTTTACAACCACAGGAAGTACCATTATCAAAGATGTTGAGGCTTTACCAAATGGACTGCTTTTCTGGCGCTCGATGACTCATTGGATGGGAGGAATGGGGATTATCGTCTTTACCATCGCCTTTCTTCCTCTGTTGAAAGCCGGTGGGGTGAAGTTATTTGCCGCAGAATCTACGGGTCCTATGAAGACAAAAATACATCCCCGTATATCTGATACTGCCAGAAGGCTTTATTATGTTTATATATTTCTTACAGCATTGCTTGTGATACTTCTTTTTCTGGAAGGAATGAGTTTGTTCGATGCTGTTTGTCATTCATTCGGTGCAATTGCTACTGGTGGATTCTCAACCAGAAATGCAAGTATTGCGTATTATAACTCCCCGATCATTGATTACACGATTACTCTTTTTATATTCTTTTCCGGAGTGAACTTTATCTTACTTTATTTTTTATTCAAAGGTAAGCTGAAACGTTTCTGGGATAACGAAGAATTAAGGTGGTATCTTGGGATTATATTATTTACATCTTTGTTTATTGCAGTTTGTCTTTATATGGATGGATATGGAGGTGTAGAAAAATCATTTCGAGATTCTCTTTTTCAGGTAACTTCAGCGATTACAACGACAGGATATACAACAACCGATTTTATGAGTTGGGATCCAATGCTCTGGACTTTATTACTTTTTGCAATGATTACAGGATCTTCTGCCGGCTCTACAGCAGGAGGAGCAAAGATTGTTCGTGTGGTGATCGTGATGAAGAATATCAGAGCAGAATTTCAGCGATTTCTTCACCCCAATGCTGTCATACCTGTTCGAATGGATCATGCGGTTGTTTCCTCCCAAGTTGTTACCAATACATTGGTTTTCCTCTTCTCTTACTTGTTGCTGATATTTTTAAGTACGTTTATTTTGGCTGTTACCGGTATGTCCTTTGAAAACTCTTTTGGGGCTTCTGTGTCTGCAATAAGTAATATAGGAATGACTGTTGGTGAGTATAGTGCTACGTCCACATTTTGCGACATCCCTCAAATGGCAAAGGCTTATCTCTCTTTTCTTATGTTGATCGGACGTCTTGAGATCTTTACGATGCTGATGATCTTTACGCCTTATTTCTGGCGTAATTGATCAGTACATATCTATTTTAATACCCAGCGAGAGACTGAGGATCTCCTTCAGACCAATGGTTCTGTCCTGAATAGCCTCAATCATATAGCAGTCGTTGGTGCACACTTCGTAAAAGAATGAGATGGACTTTTTTGCATATTTATTCGGGCTTAACTGATAGGTGATGCTCTGTCCGACGCTTATGTTGAATCGAAGGTTAGTAGCCAAAACATAATATTTCTCGGGGTAGCGTTCGGGAAGCTCTGTCCAGAAGTGTTCTCCAAATATTTTATTGAAATAGATACTTCCAGTCAGTGGAGCTAACACCCACTTTCCGGGTCTCTTTTTGTCCAGATCCAGGTGAAAAGGAATATAGTTTTGTTTTAATGTGACTGTTAGACTGATATCCTCTGTTCGGTATCGGGGCACAAATCCGAAAAGTATCTCTGTTTCCCAATTGTTGTGCTTCCCATACGCCCAACCGGTTCCCATCGATAAGAATCCCATCGATCCTGCGTATTGCAATTTGTGATAATCAGGAATCAGTTTCTCCCACTTTGAACGTCTCTCCTGAGAAAGTTCCAGGGAAGTTCTTTCTGCCTTTGCATATGTACCAATAATCAGCAATAATAGGACGATCAAAGCATACTTAAAAATAGACCACTTCATACTTGTAGCTGTTTTTGTATACTGTAAATACTAAATAGTTTCTATCTTCTATATTATCTGCACCGTAGTATAGAATGCCGTCGTTGAAGTAATCCCTTTTCATCAGGTTATGGGTATGCGCATGGGCGCAAAACAACAGATTCTTGTTTTGTCTGAGATAATAATGAAATACGTCGATCACATTGTTGTTAAACTCAATGTCTCCCGGTGGTACATGCATGGCAACAATTGTCTGATCAATCTGGGTTGAATCAGCAGCTTTTTGCTTGATAAAAGAGAAATCGGGTATCGGGACGCTGTAGTCAAATTCTAAGGCATTGGTGTTTAAGCAAACGAAATGAGTGCGGTTGTAGGTAAAGGAAAAGTTACACGATCCAAAGATATTCTGGAACAGATCCTTTCCCTGTCCTAAGATGTCATGGTTGCCCACCAGACTCATGTATGGAACGTTTAGTTTGTCCAGCCGATCCTTCATCCAAAGAAATTCTTTCTTCATACCAAAATCTGTCAGATCGCCTCCATGAATCACAAACGAAATATCTTTTCGACTGTTTATAGCCTTGACAAACAGTTCCGTTTCATAATAACAACGTTGCGTGTCGCCCATAAAGGCAAACTTAAAACTATCTCTTGCTGTTGTATCTGTGGCGGCAAGTTTGTCGATATTCTTTTGGTTGGTGTTTTTGTGACTATCGGAAAAACGTAGATCGTACGGATGATATTCAAAGAGATCTTCGCAACCGGATAGGGAGAATAGAATAAAAAGTAAGGATAGAAAGTAAACTGATTGTCTCATCTTTTTATGCATTTGGACCGCAAAGGTAGTAAAAAAAGCCCAGATTAGCCTCTTTTCGATGATTACCAGCCGATAAAACCTCAACTGATAGTATTAAATTGGAGATCTATCCGGATCTCCAATTTAATGCAAAAGCAGCTACCTGCTCTTTGTGGAAGGGAACGTTCGTTTCTGTTTCTTATTTTGTAAGAGGTAAGTTCATGGAGATAGCATATTCCACATTTACAGCATTTTTACCTAACAATGCCGGATTGAAAGCTGGAAGTTTGATCACTACATCTTCCATGGCGGAGGTCACACCCGGTGCTAATGCTTTTTGATCTGCTTCTTTTGTAGAGATAGAAGCCCCCATCACTGTCCCTTTTGTGTCCAGATAAATAAGAAAGTCCACTTTTCCTTCAAAAGCACATCGATCGATGACAGGAACCTTTTTCATCTCTTTGATCAGCAGACTCCTCAAGGCCTTTTCTCCTTTACCAAATGTTGCCTTTCTGCTGATTTCGGGATCCGTGTTACGGAAGTTTACTCCATATTTCTTACTCACAGAAGCTTCGGGTATCACAAAGTTGATCACTAATGTCATTTTCGCTCTGATGGCTTTCCCTCCGGAGGTTGCCGGCTTCCAGTTGGGCATACTATTTACAATCCGAAGTGCTTCGGCATCAATCTCTGGCGATATACTTTTCTCTATGGCCGCAGTGGATACTTTTCCGTCGCTCTCAACAAAAAAAGAAACAGCGGAACGACCGCTTACTCCTTTCTTCATCGCTTCCAAAGGATACTGAATGGTCTTTCTGACAAACTCCGAAAGCGCAATGTCTCCACCCGGATAGATCGGTTTAACGTCAAACAGTTCGATGGGTATGTTTGATGTGTTGTCTTGTGAAGGTGTATTTGACATTGCTTTTGAGACAAGATTGGCAAGTTGGTCTAAGGAGTTATTCCCTGTGGAGCCTTGGTTAGCAACCGGATCACTCTTTTCTTGCTTTTCACTACTCTTCTCATTCCCGACAGGTTCAGGTATCTTGAAGGTAATCGGTAGCATGTATTTAATTTCGACAGGCGTTCCATCTTTTATGCCTGGCTTCCAGTCTGGCATCGTACTGATGACTCTTAGCGCTTCAGCATCCAGATCAGCCGACACTCCTCTTTCTACTTTCGCTTGCGTTATTTTTCCCTTCTCGTCAATGTGAAAAGAGACAATCACACGCCCTTTCTCTCCTCGTCTCATAGCTCCTTCAGGGTAAACGATATGCTGACTAAGCCAAAGCACCAGTACCTGATCGCCTCCCGGAAATGTCGGTGGAGTAGAGAGCGAAGAAATGTCGATTGGCTTCTTGCTCATTGAGTCTTTTGGCGTAACGGCTGTTGAGTCAGCATACAAAGGAGTACGACAACTTCCGTACAGAGGGGCCTCGCTGTGAGAGGTCACAGCCCGACAAGTCAAAGAAGAGAACAGGCAGGCAGCCATTGGAAGAAGGAGAGCCGATTTCAGTTGTGCACACGAAAAGTAGTTTCTAGTAGTATTCATAGTGAGAAAGTTTTATTACAGATTGGACGAATGCAAATTAAAAGAGCACAAATATATGTATAAAATCAGAGAGCGCACTCTAAAATGCACTCTCTTTTATTAGTCTCTCTATTTTTCTTTTAGAGAATGTTTTTAACAGGAGGTGGGGGCGGTGGTGGCAAATTCCCATCTTTCTTCTTTGCAGTCGATACAGGAGGAGGTGGGGGCGGTGGATAATTGAAGATTGTCACGCTTCCATCACCCATGAAACGGAATTGCTTTAGCAAAGCATATTCCACGCGTTCATTTCCTTTCTCTGATTTAGCCGGTTTCCATGCAGGCATGCCCATAAAGATATCCGCCAAGGCTTTAGTCACTTCAGGATCTGATGTACCGTTTCTGTTGGCCGCTGTCTTTATGCGCGAACCGATTACGTTGCCTTTTTCATCAACATAAAAGTAAATATCGGCGTTTCCTTTCAATTTACAATTTCGAATGACCCCCGATTCGTTCACCTTTTGAAGCAGATAAGCAGTCAGAGCCTCTTCTCCTCCCGGGAATTCGGCCTTATCTTTGATTTCCTTGTCGTTGTTCCGGTAATTGACATCATACTTATCACTGATCTTTCCTCCGCTTAACCGGAAAGTGATAGGAAGCATATATCTTACGTTGACTGGATCTCCTTTCATGCTTCCGGGTGTCCAATCTGGCATATGGCTTATAGCTCTTAAAGCTTCTGCATCCAAAAGGGGAGAAACTCCTCTCTCAACCTTTCCATCGCTCACTTTACCCCCTTTCCCAATGATAAAGGATACGTACACACGCCCTTTTTCTCCGCGTGTCCTCGCTTCTTTTGGATAATTGATATTGTCACTAAGCCACTTCATCAATTTTTCATCTCCACCAGGGAAGACGGGAGGGTTTTCCATTATTGCAAAAGGTACAGCTGGCTTTGAGTAAGTAAGCTTTTTGGGTGGTTCCTGTTCTGGAGGAAGCGGTGGAGTAACGCCTTCCACTGTTCCATCTGTGAGAAAACTGAAATATCTTTTTACCGCAACAGGTTCGCCGTTCTTGATAGCAGGACTCCATTTAGACATGCTATTTACCAATTGCAGTGCAATATTCCCCATTTTTTTATAAGTGCACCTTTCTAGTTTTGCATTAGCGACACTACCATTCTTGTTGATATCAAACGAAACAATGATAAGTCCGTCGTTTGTATCTCCTGTTCCAAAAAACACTTGATTATACAGAAAGTTCATAAGAGCTTTATCTCCACCCGGATATTCAGGCGCTTTGTCCAGTGAGGAAAAAGGAAGGGATTTTAAATCCTTGTTCAGCAGATTTGAATAATAATCAATCGATGTTTTGTCTGCAACTTTAGAGGTGTCGTTTTCTTTTGCTAAACCAGCATCTTTGTTTAAAACATTTTCTGTACTTTTGTCCGTGGTAAGTACATCCGTCTTAGCGGAGATTTCCGGACGGGCGAAGGCTGCCAATAAGATGGCCGCCAAGGGAAGAAAGCCAAAGGCTTTCATCTGTGCCCAACGATTCGATCTTTTACGTAACATCATAGTAATTCTTTTTTTAAGTGAACTGTGATTCAAGCTGTTGGCTAAAGTGTAGGAGCTGGAGCCAACAGCTTCTTTTATTAATAATAATTGATAATGGGTCGGATTAAAGCCGTTGCTGATGACCTCGGAGTCTGCTTCATATTCATGAATACTCTGTAGCTCCTGTTTGAGCAGGTAGGTAGCCGGATTGAACCATTGGAAGATCGTGAAAAGTTCGCACAGCATGACATCGGTCGAGTGATGGCGGTTCAGATGGGCCCGTTCGTGTGCCAGTATCTCGTCGTTCTTACCTTTGTATGCCTCTTCAGACAGCATGATATATTTCCACCAACTGTATGGGGTCACCTTCCCTGGTAAGAGGACTATCGTGTATTTCCCGTGCTTCACTTTGGTTGCCGTATGAATTGTCTTTCTAAGGGTACACAATGAATGCGTCACAATACTCATTCGAATAGCTGCACCTATAAGGTAAATAACCAAACAAACAGTAAGGAACAGATGTAAACTCAGTCCACTTGCATGCTCATTCTCTTGCTCAGACACACTCGCTTTCTCTGTTTCTGTCAAACTCTTTTCGTAGTCAACAGTAACCGTTGGACTCAGTGTCTCTTTCGCCGGCTTCTCCTTGAGGGGCGAATCGCCGGTAACGACCACCTCCAATGTATGGAAAGCAACTTGGATCGGTCGAACCTCCGTCGTCGGTATTTCACAGAAAGGTAATAGGAGGGATACTCCCAAAATACCCATCAGCACATACCGGTTGAGCGTATGAAAGGTCTCTTTGCTCAGCAACACCTTATAAAATAAGAAGAGCATGGTGAGACAAAACATTGATTTGAGCATGAAAATAAACCAGGTTCCCATGATATGTTCTTTTTTAGATTATGGAGCAGAGGAGACTACAGGTCTCCTCTGTGGTTTTATTTGTCCGTCATTGACTCTATTTTGAAGCGGCAGGATTTGCTCCCTTTCCTCCACTTAGTTTGAAGGAGACAGGCAATAAATATCTAACATCCACAGCTTCTCCTTTTTGTTTACCGGGAGTCCAGTCTGGCATGATGCTGATTATACGCAATGCCGCCTGATCCAGTTCTTCGCTCACTCCTTTTTCAACCTTCCCATTGGTCACTTTTCCCTCTTTGTTTATAATGAAAGAGACCATGACACGTCCGGCTTCACCGCGTTCTTTCGCTCCTTCCGGATACTGGATGTTTTTGGCAATCCATTCCATTAACTTGGCATCTCCACCCGGAAACAGAGGAGGGTTATCCACCTTTGCATAGGCAAATGGTTCCTGATCGTTCGTGTTTGTCTGGTTGTCAGCATTATTACCGCGTACCTTCATTGTATATACAGCATTCGGATCGCCCGATGTGGCAGTAATTTTCACTCCGGATGATTTCGCAGCCCCTTTCTTCGTCGTAATGAGAACGACTCCATTCTTTCCATTCTCTCCATAAATGGCAGTGGATGCTGAGTCTTTCAATATATCAATACTTTTTATATCCGCAGGATTGATATTCTTTAGTGGCGTATTAAACGCCGAATTGGGACTTTTAAGGTCATTGAGACTGGCATTCTTCAAATCAAGATCATAAGGGACTCCATCAATGACAATCAAAGGGTCGCCACGATAGGGGCTACCAATACGAATCTGATAAGCAGCCCCCGGATCACCGGAAGTCGCCACAATCTGCACGCCGGCAGGTTTCTTCTCATCTTTCGCAGCATCCTTACTAACAATAGTTGGTTTGTTATCAGCCTGAGCAGTTCCTTTCTTCGCACCATCCTTTGTTGTGATGAGAACGACACCATCCTTTCCTTTCTCTCCATAAATGGCTGTGGCGGAAGCATCTTTTAATATTTCAATGCTTTCAATATCCTCGGGTTTGACCTCTTTGAGTGGTGAATGGGAACTAGTCAGGTTATTGATATTGGCACCATCCAAATCAATATCAGAAGGGACACCATCTATAACAACCAGAGGTTTAGACGATTTGTCAAGGGCGCCATTCTCACGGATACGGATTGTATAGGCTTTAATCGAATCACCTGAGGATGATTTGATTGTCACTTTTGCGGGTGATGGCTCACCCTCTTTCTTTGTTGGGCTGGTTGCCTTTGCCTTAATAGTAATTTCACCAATTGCTTCATTTCGCCGGACTGTGTCCTTGTCTGAAACATTTTCGGTACTTGTCATGTCGGTAAGTGCTTCCGTTTGAGCGGATACTTCCGGACGGGCGAAGGCTGACAACATCAGTGCCGCCAAGGGAAGAAAGCCAAAGGCTTTCAACGATGCCCAACGATTGGATCTTTTGCGTAACATCATCGTAATTCTTTTTTTAAGTGAGCTGTGATTCAGGCTATTGGCTAAAGTATAGGAGCTGGAGCCAACAGCCTTTTTAATTAATAATAATTGGTATTGAGTCGCATTAAAACCTTTTTGGATGACGGCCATGTCTGCTTCGTATTCATGGATACTCTGCAGTTCCTGTTTGAGCAGGTAAACGGCCGGATTGAACCATTGGAAGATAATGAAAAGTTCGCAGAGCAGGATGTCTGTTGAGTGGTGACGGCTCAGATGAGCCAGTTCGTGTGCCAGAATCTCTCCATTTGTCTCGTTGTAATCATCCTCGGAAAGGATGATATAATGCCACCAACTGTACGGCGACACCTTTCCCGGAACAATGGCAATCGTGTACTTGCCATACTGCACCTTTCTTGCTCTCCGAATAGACCGTTTCAGGATAAAGAAGCAACGAGCCAGAAAGAGGGTCCGTACCGTTGCACCTGTCAGATAGATCGCCAGACAGAGCGTAATAAAGAGTTGCATAGTAAAGCCCTTCTCAGCTTCAGCACTGACAGTCACTTCGGGTAAGAGGTATCCATCTACCGGTTTGTCGTGTTGCGCTATTACGGCAAACTCCAATGTCTGGAAGGCCAGTTGGATCGGACGGGTTTCTGCTGTGGGAACTTTAAAAAGAGGAAGCAAGAGCGCAAGTGTCAAGATAGCCAGTAGCAGATACCGGTTGAGTGTGTGGAAGGTCTCTTTGCTCAGCAACACTTTATAGAATAAGAAGAGTGTGGTGAGACAAAACACTGATTTGATCATGAATATGAAC
Source organism: Bacteroidales bacterium (assembly GCA_028691445.1). Lineage (GTDB taxonomy): Bacteria > Bacteroidota > Bacteroidia > Bacteroidales > JAQUTK01 > JAQUTK01. The sequence continues at coordinate 13,564 of JAQUZH010000017.1, forward strand.
CAGGCTCCCATGATTTCCCTTATTTAGATTGGTTCTTTTCTACCTCGCGAATCAGATCTTTTAGTTCATCGAGACTGAGTGATTCTTGTTCGATGAGCGCAGAAACAAGTAGTCGGGGAGAGTCGCCAAAGAATTTGCTGACGAAGCCGTTCACGTTATTCAGGCAATACTCCTCTTTTGATACCGTAGGAAAATACTGATGCGATCCTCCGAATGCCTTGTGATCCACCATCTTCTTCTCTTCGAGCAGGCGGATAAATGTAGATACCGTATTATAATGAGGCTTCGGATCAGGATACAATTCGCAGATGTCCCGCACAAACATGGGACCGTTCTCCCAGAGAAAACCCATGATTTCTTCTTCTTTTGTTGATAACTTTTTCATAGCATCTATGTTTATGCTGCAAACATAACTAATGTTTTTAGTAATCGAACTAAAAGTATTAGTTATTTATGAGTCACAAAAGTTAAATAAAATTAATCGCCTGTAAGAGTATCTCTAACAGGCGATTAAGAAAGGTAAGGAAGGATATTTAGAGCGGTTAGATCGATCAGAGAGAGCCGCTCGCTTTGTTATTTGATAAACTTCATACTTTTTTTCTCTCCGTTTTCGAGCCAGAGAGAGAGGATATAGGCTCCCCTAGAAAGGGTAGATATATCCAACGAGCAAGTTTCCGAAAAGTGTGCATTGCTTTGAACGATCACCTCGCCGCTGATGGTATAAATAGTCGCCTGAGTTGCACGCAGAGCGCCACAATCCAGCGTCAATAAGGTCTTCTCCGGATTGGTAGAGAGCACAACCTGCTCGGAGGCCTCCACCTCATGGATCACTTCATTCGTTGGAATGTCGCCGGGCAGAAACAGCTGCGAGTTTGGAACAACCTCCCGCGTCTGTTGGGCCGATTCCCACTCCAGTTTGATGTTTGCGTTGCCGCTGGTTTCATAATACTCCACTTTAATATCGTATTTTTCACCGGCAGTCAGGTCTATGGTGCCTGAGTAGGTGATATCCTGATCAGCAATCCATTGGTCCACAATCAATTGATTATTGATCCAGACCCGCCGTCCATTGTCTGATGTGATAAAGAAGGTATACGTTCCGGAGTAGCGAGGCATTATCTTGCCTGTCCACCGTACTGAGAAGTTATTCGCATTCACCTCAGAAGCCGGTGCAAACTCATACCAGTTGAAATTAAGATTACTGTCGATTCTTTCCAGCAGAAGCCTTTTTAGGTTGATGCCATAAAAGTAGCTGCCCAGCAGTCCGTTGCTCTCCGTAGCCTCTTTCGCTTCCACAAATTGGAAATAGTTGATTTCGCAGATCGTCAGATTTCCTTTGTAGACAAGAAAAATGTTTTGAAGCCCTTTTACCTTTGCTACCGGTATGGTCACCGTGGTATAGCTGTTCCAGCTGCCCGTCTTAGTCACCGGTACGGTTCCAATCAATGTACCGTCCAACCCATCCAGTCTGATTTCGATCGTGTTTCCTTCATTTACACCCGAGATTCTCATCTTTACCGAATCGGCTCCAAGAAGACCAAAGTCCACATTATAATACGCTGAATAGTCTCCCGTGCGGATATCCGACAAATTGGAACTACCCTCGATGCATGGTTCGGTAAAAATGCCACGGAAGTAATTAAAACTCTCCGCTTCGATGGTATCATACGCACTACGTGTCGTATTTGAAGAGAGCGGACAATTGACCATCAGCGACACAGCTGTTGAAGCCGCGAAAGCGGGAACCCTTTTGAGCGCTGTATCTATTGGCAGGGTGGCCATCTCAATCGTTTTGGTGCCCCATTTGGTGTAAATAATGTTTTCCGAATTGCGGTTGTTGTAGGCCACCTTCGCATTGAGTTGCAACCAGGGGATATAATCCGCTTTGTTGCAATCGACCACATAACGGCGGGCATAGCGCATCAAAATCCCTTTAAAGCCATCAAGGTCGCGCCCGTTTTCCCCGTTGATTGTCGTCGAACCAAACATATTTACTTTCGTGAATGTAGCAATCCGCTGTGCATCCAGCAAGTAAGAAGGATCTTTGGTGTAGTTATAAAGCATCACGGCAGCGCCGAGGTAGGTGCCCTGATTATAGGTAGAGCTCCAGGAGTTGCCCACTTTACCGCCTGCCACATCATAACTGTCGTTGACTTTACCGCTGGCCGGTTCAAACAGCGTTCCTTTGGACCACTTATAGAGTTTGATCGCTTTGTCGTAATAGGAGCTATCGCCGGTGGCCTGAGCCAGATAACAGCACGCCACCATCGCCGGACCGTTGATGCAGGCATTGGTCGTCGTAATGATGCCACCCGACCGGTCTTCTTTCCAAGTCAGCCAGTTGCCGTCATGATTGGCGCGATCATACATCTTGTCAAACTGTTCTTTTGCTTTCGTCTTATAGGACGTTTTGCCCGTCAGCAGTGAAGCACGGGTACAGGCAAGCACCATCCAGGTAATATCATCATTGTACTCATTCCACATCCAATCGGTACTCTCTTTACCAAGAAAACCAAGATACATCGAATGAAACAAGGTGGCATATTTCTCATCGCCTGTCACTTCATACGCATCATCCACAATCTCCATCATTTCGGCAACACCCCAGAAGCCCTCATTAGCGATCACTTCATTACCTTCCCGGTTATTGTCGTAGTATTTTGACTTCCAGGCAGCAAAGATCTTGTCTGCCGCCGCGGCCGACGGAGCTGCCTCTTGCGGTGATTCTAAATAGAAAGCCCACGCCTGTTCGTCGCTCCCGTTTGACTTGTAGATAGATACGTTGGTGCCATCGGCAGCAGCCGTTTTGTCCACATGAAGCACAAAGTCGGCAGCAGAAGCAATCGGAATAGTAAAGTAACCCTCTTCACGGGCTACGATCTTCCATTGAATCGAACTGGTTGCTCCGCTTTTGATCTGGTTGACATTGACTCCACTTCTGGGTGATTCAGCTATGTTGAGCAGATAGCCGCTTGCCACATTGGTCAGCGTGTACCTGTCGTTGCCGACAGAGGTTACGATCCACCGCTGCGCATCGCTTTGTGTGTCGGCCCAGACGTCCACATTGGCGCTGCCCGACATCGACGAGTTGGCAACTTGCAGTACTTTGCCCGATGCCTTTGAACAGATTTTATAGATACTTCCGGAGGTGATTGTGGTTACTTGTGCCAGAAGATCGCTCTGAAACGGCACGATCAACAGCAGCAAAAAGAGAAATAATGAGATTCTTTTCATAGTTCTGAAATGAGGTAGTGTGATGATAATCTTCCAATAATAAGCGGTACTTTTCTACAGGCAAAAGTAATGAATACCTTATCGATCACAGTTTGAAATCGTGCCATATTAGTATGCAAATGAGCCAACAAAGGGCAAATCACCTCCAAACGGTTGATTCTCGTCCGGATGACCATCGAAAAGATGTGGGAAAGGAGTTCCTATTTATGTAGCGGAAACCTCCTGTTGGAACGCACGCAAAAAGATCAGGGTACTCTTTTTACCCTTTGTGATTAACACGCCTTGGTTGACCAAATCCTTCAATTCCTTCAATGCTCTGTTTTTAAGTACTCCGGTCAGGCTACTGTACTCCGTGCGTGTGATAAAAGCGTGCGTGTCGAGATACTTCTCCAACAGCGTTCGCCGTTGCGCCTCACTTAATAGGACCGAAGCATGAAAACCGTTGCCGTTTCGCTCCAGATCGCCCTGTATCTGCTTCTTAAACCAGGAAGAGGCGCGAAAGTTTACATTATCAAACTGTATGGATGAGGCCCGGATCTCATTCTTATCCGTCACCGCCCGCGATTTCAATTTGGCGGAAAAGAAACCGAGCTTACCCAGTTCGACGTGATATCCCTCTTTCAGATAGAGAGAGATCTTCTTTTCGAGTTCGGCGAGCGCTCCCTCTATGTCGCCCACTGTAAATGTTGAACCGGATGCGATTGTTTCCAGTAGGTCGCGCGAACTGATGGTTCCCTTGGATACGATGCGCGGGTGGAGCGGTTGTTTCTCTCCGTCTCTCTTCGGGTTTGGATTCTCTTTAAAATCATACGTTGCTGCCATAGTATTCGATATAAGTGATTAAAATGTGTTTTCAATACAAGTAAGCCGTTTCTCAGTTGAGGGCTTTTAATCCCACAGCTGAGGGCTTATAATCCCACGGCTGAGGGCTTTTAATCCCACGGCTGAGGGCTTCACTATTTTGCTCTGTAAAGATAGCAAACTATCCGTTCCCGGCAACTTAAATCGGCGGAATTTCAAGTTTGCAAATGAAAAAAAGTGGAGGATAGGAAAAGAGGCACGACGATTGTAGGGTAGCAGAGGGCCATCAGAGGATCACAAACGAGTCCGCATCCTCTCCGGCAGGAAATTTAGCGCGAAACTGTTGCAGTGCCTCGAGCGAAAGAGCGCATGTTGCGATCTGTTCGGTGCCATCCGGACAAGCGAGCAGTGTCTTCCCTTTCGGGTCAATGAGGGCCGACTTGCCACAATAGTTCAGGTTATACCCGTCTCTCCCTACTCTGTTGACGCCCACCACATAAGAGAGGTTTTCAAGTGCGCGAGCCACAAGGAGGGTATCCCATACCTTGATGCGGCTTTCCGGCCAGGAAGCGACAAAGAGTAAGAGGTCATATTCATTCTTTTGATTGCGGCACCAAACCGGGAAGCGTAAGTCGTAGCAGATCATCAGACAGATGTTCCACTCTTTGTACCGTACGATCAACCGCTTATTTCCGGCAGAGAAATGGCGGTCTTCCTCTCCCATTCGGAAGAGATGCCGTTTGTCGTACGAATAGGAGGTGCCGTCAGGCAGAAAGAAAAAGCCTCGGTTGAAGTACTCCTCCTTCTCTTTCACGATCAGAGAGCCCACGATCGTCAGATCGTTTTCCATTGCCAATGCGCGAAAAGCCGTCAGACTCTTGCCGTCGGGAGGTTCCGCAAGCTGTCGGCTCTGCATACTAAATCCGGTGGTACACATCTCCGGCAGTACGACCAGATCGGTTGTTCCCTTTAGCGAACGTATCTTTGTAGTGAAGGAGAGGAGGTTGCGTTCTTTCTCTTCCCAGGCGATGTCCGTCTGGATCAGCGATACGCGTAGGCGATGGTCCGCAACCTCTTTCATCTCATGACTGCGGACAAGACTCATCTTCCAGTCCGGTGGCAAACAATTTCGGATGCTTTGCTATGGCATGTTCGATATAATAGAGCTTGATCTCCCGGATATCTTTCTTTTCATCACCGGTCGGCATCACAATCTTTTCCATCCGTATATGTTTGTGCTTATAGTCGATGCAGACCAGTACAATGGGGATGCCGGCTTGCAGAGCGATAAAGTAAAATCCTTTTTTCCAATTCGGATTTCTTTTTCGCGTGCCTTCCGGAGTGATAGCGAGATTAAACCGTTCATTGTTTTTACTGGAGATCACCAGTTGTTCAACCAATGAAGTGCTTTTATGACGGTCTACAGGAATGCCACCCATTGCTTTCATTATATAATTAAGAGGAAAGAAGAACCACTCCTTCTTTATCAGAAAGTTGGCATTCCTGCCAACAGCGATATAGAATAACTTACCAAGGACAAAATCCCAGTTGCTCGTGTGGGGAGCAACACAGAGGATACTCTTAGGATAATCGGGCACAGTGACAGACCACGACCATCCCGCTAGTTTGAGGATAAAACGGCAAAGGAATTTCATTTATGCTTTTTTGTGGAGTGACTCAAACTCGTCGATGATACTGTTTATCTGATTTTGAAAATCTTCCTTGAATTTGCGGAAATAATCTTGAACGATTTTGGGATCTTTGCCACCGCAGCCATTCACGCGAGCCAGAAAATCCGCTCTCAGATCGGCAATGCGGCCCAGCAATTCCTCTGTCTTTTCACCGGTTATCTGGTTTGTCAGATGGGACAATACAATTGTTTCGAGAAATAATTCGTCGGTTGTGGCTGTAATCAGCTTCTTCAAATCTCTTTTATTTGCCATGATGTTTGCTTTTTGCGTTTTGATAGTTCCAACAAAAGTAAAATCTTATTGTCAGAATACCTACTCTTTTATTGATTTTTTTGTTTGCAGATTTGATTATATGCACTACAATCATTACTTTTGACCCTTGGATTTCAAGAAAAAATGATTCATACGAACCTATAACTTAATAAGATGGATAAGGAGCTGCTTAAGCCCGTTTTTATATTTGAGACTAGTTGGGAAGTGTGCAATAAAGTGGGTGGAATCTACGCTGTTCTTTCAACTCGGGCAAAGACCCTGCAAGAATATAACAAAGATAAACTGCTGTTTGTGGGTCCCGATATATGGAAAGAGAGACCGAATCCGTTTTTCAAAGAGACAAAATCACTGCTTGCAGCCTGGAAAAAACAGGCGTCTGAAAAAGACAACCTGAAGATCCGTGTCGGGCGGTGGAATATCCCCGGCAATCCCATTGCTGTGTTGGTTGATTTTACCCCCTTCTTTGAACAAAAGGATGAGATCTATACTCAATTCTGGAAGGATTTCAAGGTGGATTCGTTGCATGGATACGGAGATTATGATGAAGCTTGCATGTTTGCTTACGCTTCAGCTAAGGTAATGGAAAGCTTTTATCGCTTTCAATTACAGGAAGAAAGTCAGGTGGTTGCCCATTTCAACGAGTGGACTACCGGACTGGGAGCTTTGTATCTCAAAAAACAGGTGCCCACTATTGCGACACTCTTTACTACTCATGCCACATCGATCGGTCGCTCCATCTGTGGCAACGGCAAACCGCTATACGATTATTTACCCGGCTATTCAGGTGATCAGATGGCACGTGAATTAAACATGGTGTCCAAACACTCGCTTGAGAAGATTGCCGCAACGGAAGTGGATTGTTTTACTACTGTGAGCGACATTACAGCCAAAGAGTGCAAACAACTCTTGCGTCCGGTTGATATTGTCACTCCCAATGGTTTTGAAGATGGTTTTGTACCTCAGGGCAAGGCGTTTGACAAGAAGCGTATCGAAGCCCGAAAGGCCTTGATCACCACTGCCGAAAAGCTGTGTGGCTGTCTCATTGATGAAGATGTGCTGATTGTAGGCACAGCAGGACGCTTTGAGTTTAAGAACAAGGGACTGGATGTCTTCTTAGATGCGTTGCATCGTGTCAACCAGAATCACAAACAGACCAAAGAGGTGCTGGCTTATGTATTGGTGCCATCGGATGTCTATGGCGTGCGATCGGATCTGATGGAACGGCTCGTGGAACAGAAAGTTCAGGACACTCCGCTGTATGATCCATTCCTGTCTCACTGGTTAAACCGTCCGGAGGATGATGCCATCTATCGTGCCATTCACCGTCATCACTTGCAAAACCGTGTTACGGATAAGGTGAAGATAGTCTATGTGCCTTGCTATCTGAATGGGAACGATAAGGTGTTTGACAAAAGTTATTACGACTTACTGATCGGAATGGATCTGACAGTGTTCCCCTCTTATTATGAACCTTGGGGATATACACCCCTGGAAAGTGTGGCATTCAGTATTCCTACGATTACAACTGACCTCTCCGGCTTTGGTCTCTGGGCTCAGAAAATAACTTCTCAAAAAGGATTGACCGATGGCTTTGATGCTGTACACCGATCTGACTTTAACTATGGTGAGGTGGTGGATGAGATTGTCAATCTGATCAATGATCATGTACAAAGAGGTGCAGATGAAGTTGCATCTATACGTGTAGCCGCGCGAAAGCTTGCTGATCAGGCACTTTGGAGTAAGTTTATCAAACGCTATTTTGAAGCCTATGATATTGCTCTGAATAATAAAAACAAGCGTCTCAATTAATACGATAATAAAAACAGGAAATAATGATAAAAGTAAATCAAGTAAATCAGCCTTCTTGGAGGGCTGTCACCATAAAAATGAAACTCCCCGTTGAGTTAAAGAAATTAGAAGAACTTGCGGATAATTTGTGGTGGGTGTGGAACTTTGAGGTTCAGGATCTGTTTAGAAAGATTGACCCTGAACTGTGGAGACAGGTACGTCATAATCCGGTGGTGTTTCTTGACAGTCTGACTTTTGAACAGTTGAACAAACTGGCTTCGGATGTTGTCTTTATGGAAAAGATGGATCAGATGTATGCCTCTTTTCGCGCTTATATGGATGAAAAACCCAACGAGTCAAAACCTTCTGTTGCTTATTTCTCTATGGAGTATGGGTTGACGGATGTCGTTAAGATCTTCTCGGGTGGTCTGGGAATGCTTGCCGGTGATTATCTCAAAGAAGCGAGCGATTGCAATGTGCCAATGACCGGCGTCGGGTTTTTATACCGCTTTGGCTATTTTACCCAAACCTTGTCTATGAACGGCGAACAGCTGGCCAATTATGAGGCTCAGGATTTTAGTAAGTTGCCCATCGAACAAGTGCTTGACAAAGAGGGTAATCCAATGGTATTGGCTGTTCCCTATCAAAACTTTATGGTGTATGCCAATGTGTGGCGAGTGGCCGTGGGTCGTGTTTCTTTGTATCTGTTGGATACTGATGTTGACCAAAACAGTGAGTATGATCGTTCAATTACCTCTTCGCTGTATGGAGGAGACTGGGAAAATCGCCTCAAACAGGAGTATCTGTTGGGAATCGGAGGTATCCAGCTTCTGAAGGAACTGGGTATTCAGAAACAGGTGTATCATTGCAACGAAGGTCATGCAGCGCTGATCAATGCGCAGCGTCTGGTGGACTATGTGGCCTCGGGTCTTACGTTTGATGAGGCTTTGGAGGTGGTTCGCGCCTCTTCTTTGTACACCGTGCATACACCGGTGCCTGCCGGACATGACTATTTCGATGAGGGAATGTTTAGTAAATATATGAGTTTGTTTCCGCAAAAACTGGGGATCAGCTGGCAACAATTCATGGATATGGGACGTGAACATCCGGGTACAAACGAGCGTTTCTGCATGAGTACCTTTGCCTGCAATACTTCGCAGGAAGTAAATGGGGTAAGCAAACTGCATGGAAAAGTGTCGCGCGAGATGTTTAGTAGCATATGGCAAGGCTATTTTCCTGAAGAACTGCATGTAGGTTATGTGACCAACGGGGTTCATATGCCGACTTGGACCGCTAGCGAATGGAAAGCTGTCTATGAGAAGTATTTTGATAAGAGCTGGATCCATGATCAGTCCAACGCAACGATTTGGGAAGCGATTGAGAATGTGCCCGATGAGGTGATCTGGGAAACTCGTATGAAACTGAAGAACCGGCTGTTTAATCATATAAAGACGCAGTTTGAGGATTCGTGGCTGAAAACACAGG
>JAQUZH010000195.1 GCA_028691445.1 Bacteroidales bacterium
GTTGTGATGTAATGATGTGTATGAGCATCAACATTGGTGTTGACACGAATAGCAATCGAGGCCATTTTGTTTTTTGCCGCAGCCAGCGCATTGATCACTTCCAGTTCGGGAATAGACTCTATGTTAAAGCAAAAGATGTCATTATCTAGAGCAGCATTGATCTCCCAATCCGCTTTTCCCACACCTGCAAAGACCACTTTTGAAGCAGGAAATCCTGCCTTCAGTGCGGCCAATACTTCACCACCACTTACACAGTCTGCACCAAAGCCATTCTCACGGATAATTGATAGCAGTCGGGGATTGGCATTTGCCTTCATTGCATAGTGAATGAAATAGCCGAATTTGCCGGCTTCTTTCTTCGCTGTCTCCAATGTTTCTCTCAACAAACCGGTATTGTAAAAATAAAAGGGCGTCTCCGTCCCTTTTATTTTATTGATAGGAAATGTACCTTTCATACAGTTATTTACTTATTAAACAGGTAATTACTTAAAGATTGAAGCGCTTCTTTCTTGTCGCTGGCTTTGATCAGGAAGGAGATATTGTAATTACTTCCTCCATAAGAGATCATCCGGATTGGAATATCTTTCAATGCATGAAGTGCATCATCTTCAAAACCAACATTTTCCCAATCCAAGTCTCCTACCACACAGATAATACACATCTCTTCATCGACAGTCACTGTGCCAAACTTTTTCAATGAATCAAGTATCTCTTTCAGATTCTTCTTATTATCTATAGTCAGAGAGATACCTACTTCTGATGTTGTAACCATGTCGACCGGAGTCTGGTAGTTTTCAAAGATCTCGAATACTTTGCGCATAAAACCATGAGCCAGCAACATACGACCTGATTTGATCTTGATGGAGGTGATACCATCTTTTGCAGCCACCGCTTTGATCTTCCCATGTACCAGTTCGTTGCAGATCAGTGTGCCCGGAGCGGTAGGATCCATCGTGTTGAGCAGACGTACCGGAATGTTATTGAACTTTGCCGGTACAATACAGGTAGGATGGAGGATTTTGGCTCCGAAATAGGCCAGTTCGGCAGCCTCTTCGAAATGTAGCTGACGTACCGGACTTGTGTTGTCTACAAAACGTGGGTCATTGTTGTGCATGCCATCAATATCTGTCCAGATCTGAATTTCGGAAGCATTGACTGCTGCACCTATCAACGATGCTGTATAGTCACTGCCACCTCTTTGCAGGTTATCCACTTCGCCATAGGCGTTGCGACAGATAAAACCTTGCGTGATATAGAGATCTGCATCCGGGTATTTAGCCAACTGAACTGCCAGTTTATCTTTGATATAGACAGGGTCTGGTTCGCTGTTTTTGTCCGTGCGCATATAATCAAGCGCAGGCAGTAACACAGACTTCACACCCTGCTCGTTCATGTAGTTACTTACCAATGCAGTAGAGATCAGTTCGCCCTGAGCAAGGACCACTTTTTCTTCAAAAACGGTAAATAAATCTTTTGTAAAAGAGCGGATATAATCGAAATGTGACTTTACCACCTCAAGACCTTTTTGATAGTACTCTTCTTTGGTGTAAAGTTCTTTAATAACGTCTGTGTATTTTTTCTCCAGACGATTAATGATTTCATTCGCTCCGTCAGGATTCTTTTTATACAAATAATCAGAAATCTCAACCAAGCTGTTTGTTGTGCCGGACATCGCTGATAGAACAATAATATTCTGACCATCTCCACTGATCAACTTTGCTACTTCTTTCATGCGTTGAGCACTGCCCACAGAGGTACCTCCAAACTTTAATACTTTCATTTTCTAATTCAATTAATATTTCTTGTGATAACTGATTGTTGCTAATCTCTTTTTAGGTACAAAAATACGATATTATTTACATACTGCCAATTTGCTTGTAATTCTTTAACTAACAGTTTCTGTTTTAGATTCAATTTCTTTCTCAATTTCGATATCTATATCCGGCACTAAACAGGTCAAGCGATTGTTTTCACAGACATAAGTCTTTGCAGGAAACTTGCTGACCCAATCCAGATTATGAGTTGTCATGATAATCGTTGTGCCCTGTTCGTTGATCCGTCTTAGAAGTTCGAGAATTTGTGTTCCGGTCTCCACGTCTAGGTTTCCGGTCGGCTCATCGGCAAGAATAAGATCAGGAGCGTTAAGCAATGCCCGGGCAATGACGATACGTTGCTGTTCGCCGCCCGATAATTCATGCGGCATTTTGTAGCCTTTTGTGGACATGCCTACCTCTTTCAACACCATATTAATACGTTCTTCCATTTCATCTTTTGACTTCCATCCGGTGGCTTTCAGCACAAACTCCAGATTCTTCTGTATGTTTCTGTCAATGAGCAACTGAAAGTCCTGAAAAACGATACCTAGTTTTCTTCTGAGCAGAGGTATCTCTTTTCTTTTCAGCTTTCTAAGGTTATAATCATAAATCATTGCTTCACCTTCGCTGATGAGAAGTTCATAGTACAATGTTTTCAGCAAACTGCTTTTTCCGGAGCCTACCTTTCCAATCAGATAGATGAATTCTCCTTTGTGCACTTGAAGGTTCACATCTTTGAGGACGACCAGCTCCTTCTGTCTGATCTCCACATTCTCATACCGGATAAGTAGTTCTTTGCTCATTGTACCAATTATTTATGGCGGGTTTTTAATTCACGAGCCAGATCATCGATGCGAAGACCTTTGGAAGTAAGCAATACAATAAGGTGATAGATTAGATCGGAAGCCTCGTATATCAGCCCTTTTTCGGTGCCATTGGTTGCTTCAATAACGGATTCCACTGCTTCTTCGCCTACTTTCTGTGCCATCCGGTTGATTCCTTTCTGAAACAGGGAAGTGGTATAAGAGCCTTCCGGCATTTCTTTATAGCGACGTTCGATAAAGTCTTGCAGGTATTTCAGGAAGAGAATATCCTCTGTATCGTTTGTTTCACCCCAGCAAGTGTCTGTACCTAAATGACATACAGGTCCGACCGGATTTACTTTGATCAATAAAGTATCCTGATCACAATCCTCTTTTATGGAAACCACGTTTAGAAAATTGCCACTCTCTTCGCCTTTTGTCCATAGTCTGTCTTTGGTACGGCTGTAGAAAGTCACTTTACCCAGTTCTACTGTTTTGTTGTAAGCCTCTTCATTCATGAAGCCGAGCATCAACACCTTGTTAGTCACATCGTCCTGAATTATAGCAGGAATCAATCCGCCCATTTTGTCATAATTGAGTTTCATATCGTAATGATTGTTTATATTCGTACTGTAATATGTTGTTCTTTCAAATACTGTTTAAGTTCCGGGATTTTGATTTCACCAAAGTGAAACACACTCGCTGCCAGCGCAGCATCTGCTTTTCCAACGACAAATGCATCCTTAAAATGTTCCATTTTTCCAGCACCACCGGAAGCGATTACAGGTATTTTTAGTGTGTCAGCCAGTCTGGCTAGCGCGTCGTTGGGGTATCCCTCTTTTACACCATCATGACTCATGCTGGTAAACAGAATCTCGCCCGCTCCACGATCCTGAGCTTCTTTGGCCCAGCCAAACAGATCTCTTTCTGTCGGAATACGTCCTCCATTCAGATAACAGATCCACTCACCATTGTTTTCAAATTTGGCATCAATGGCTACCACACATACCTGGCTCCCGAAATGCGTTGAGATCTCTTCAATCAGACGTGGATTGCGAAGCGCAGCAGAATTGATTGAAACCTTATCGGCACCGGCGTTGAGCAGCCTGTCGACATCCTTCAGTTCATTGATTCCGCCACCTACTGTAAATGGGATGCTGATATTGGAAGCTACCCGTCTGACTAGATCGACAAAAGTCTTACGTCCTTCGTGAGAAGCGGTAATATCCAGATAGACCAATTCGTCGGCCCCCTGATCACTATATGCTTTTCCCAATTCCACGGCATCACCTGCTTTGCGGAAATTGACAAAGTTAACGCCTTTGACGGTCATGCCGTCTTTAACATCCAGGCATGGGATAATTCGTTTTGCTAGCATAATATGATAGTTTAGAGAAATTGTTTCACGTCTTTCATAGAGATACGTCCTTCGTAGATTGCCTTTCCAAAGATCACGGCAGGTACGTTGGCCTCGTTGAGGGCAATAATATCATCCAGCGAACTTACTCCGCCACTGGCAATCAGATAGAGGGAGGGGAAGCGGTCAAGCATCTCCTTATAAAGTCCGATAGCAGGGCCTTGTAGCATACCATCTTTGCTGATGTCGGTACAGATCACCTTATTAACAGATTTGTCCATGTATTCTTTGACAAAGTCAAACAGTTCGACTTTTGTCTCTTCCTGCCAACCGTTAACAGCGATCATCTTATCTTTTACATCGGCACCCAGAATGATTTTCTCAGGGCCGAATGTTTTGATCCAGGAGGTAAACACATCCGGATTTTTCACCGCGATACTTCCTCCGGTAATCATCTGTGCACCACACTCGAAGGCGATATTCACATCACTGTCTGTCTTTAGTCCACCTCCGAAATCAACAGTAAGAGTCGTCCGTGTCGCTATCTGTTCCAATACTTTGTAATTGACGATATGACTCGCTTTGGCACCATCGAGATCTACCAGGTGCAATCTGCGGATACCATGATCCTCAAACATCTTTGCAACCTCCAATGGGTTTTCATTGTAGATCTTTTTCTGGTTGTAGTCCCCCTGTGAGAGTCGGACGCACTTACCATCAATAATATCGATCGCAGGAATTATTTCAATCATCT
>JAQUZH010000196.1 GCA_028691445.1 Bacteroidales bacterium
CACTCACGTGCAACCTCAAGAAAAGGTATACGCGCATTATCCACAATCATTTTGAGAATCTTTTCGTCTAATTCGTCCAGTTGATGATGTGCCATACTAATCCTCTTTTTATTTTAGGCAAAGATAAATAAAATAAACTTAGCTACAACCCTTGGTTGATTCGTTCTCAGATCTCGGTAATATTCTTAAACACATTCCATCCTGTGCTTCTCATATAGGCACCTTTTGATCCTTTTGGAACGGTCAGTTTACAAGTGGTTTTATCGACTTGTTCAAACGTACTGGCAGCTATGGACGGAGGAATCGAACCGGCACAAACGATTTCAGACAAAGTCTTGCTGTTCTTGAACGCATCTTCGCCAATTTCTTTAACGCTTGCAGGGATATTCAGGGTAATAAGGAAGATACTCATTGAAAATGACCCTTTACCAATTGATGTCAATCCCTCAGACAAAGAGAGTGATTTGATGCCCTGACATCCCCAAAAGCTACCCTCGGCAATCTTTTTCACACCCTTTCCGATTGCGATATCAGAAAGCTTTAAACAACCTTCAAAACAAAAAAAGTCAAGAGAAACGACAGCATCAGGAACGTTCAGAGAAGTCAATCCTGTGCAATTTTGGAAAGCAAAGAATTCGATTCTGTTCAAAGTAGTGGGAAAAGTGATTCCCGTCAACCCTTTACAACCTCTGAAAGAACCTCCACCAATAGCTTCCACTCCTTCAGGAACGACAAAATCGCCTTGCTTTCCGGTTGGGTATATCGCCAGTCTCTTTTTATCTTTCGAATAGACCACACTATCCACTGAAGAATATATCTCATTTTCAGGTGCAACCGCGATTCCGGTCAGACTATCACAGCCATGAAAAGCACGGTCAGCAATTAATCGGACCTGGGAAGGAATATAGATGGATTTCAGTCCAACGCAACTATCAAAGGCGGACATACCTATCGCAACGATATTTGAAGGCAGTGATATTGATTTCAAACTGGCACAACCGGCAAACATCTTTTTTGTAATCTCATTCTCTTTCGCCCTTACATTCTCAGTATTCTTTCCAAAAACGACTTCATAAGTACCGTCTCCTACCAGTGTAGATTGCGACAGATCCAGAATTGCCAGGTTTTTCAAACTTCGCAGAGTAGACACGTCATTTCCATTGAGCGGACCTTTTACTGTCAATTGTGTTATATCTTCAAGAGCCTTGAGATCTTTCAATTGAGTAAGTAGTGTTCCAGCTTCCTTCATCGTAACCTCTGTTTTCGGATTACAAGAAGCAAAAATAACACACACAACTCCTAACATTAGCGCTGAGATCAGTTTCGTCGGTTTCATCATTTGATTATTTTATCGTTGTCATTATTAAATTATCGTAGTGCAAAGATAAATATATTTACAAAAGTCACATCCTTTACACTTGAATAAAAAGAATACTTCATTCATCCATTTTACTTGCCTAGCAAGTTATACAGCCATTCCTTATCGGAATCATTACGAAGATCAATCACTTTTCGGGTCTTATCGGGAAGTACAAGAGTCATGTTTGGGATACCTGTCACCATATAATTATCGCGTACCTGATGGACCGTCAGATTACCTTCAACAGCCATGCTGCGCCAGGGTATCTGTTCTTTTTCCATCAGTTCATACCATTGAGGGCGCGAATCGGGCTCATCCAGCGAAATGTATGTCATATTGATATCCTTGCCCAGATCTTTATAAATCTGCTTCATAAGAGGAATGGCTGCATGGCAGGGGCCGCACCAGGAAGCTGAAAATAAGAGCAGGTTGGGTTTGGAGAAATCGCTGAGCACCAGTTCCTGTTGCCGGGTTTTGCAATTGGTCAGCTTTACATCCAACTGGAAAGTTTTGAAGAAAGGAACAGACTTGCCGATCATTTCTCCATAATAAGTTGTCTGGGCCTCCTTAGAAAAGGCATTATAGACTCTTTGAAGGCTCTCCTTATCGGGGAATTTTGCCATGCTCAGATATACTTTTCGGACTAAAGCTCTCGACTGCGGAAACTCTTGAATCGTATTCAAGTACTCTTTTAGCAGTTCCTCTTTCGACTTTTGCGGATTATCGGTATCTGTAAAAGTGCAGAACGAAGCAGGGACTGTTCCGACAGCGGTAAACTCCGAAGCAGGCTTGTCCATCTTGAATAAATCATTGGTCATTGCTCCGGATTGAACTTCATCCCGACGTACAAAACTGGCTTTTATATGCATTCCTGTCGATTCATCGGTCACAAACGGCAATGATGCGGAATGACCTTCAGTGGCAAAGCGAATAAAACCTCCGGGCTTAAAGTCACGAAGCCGAAGGTTGGATGTCACCCGATAAATAGAATCCGGTACGGAGAATGTCCAGTCGGAGCCATCTTTTGAACTCCCTTTCACACGATATTCAAGATCTCGTCCCTCTGGATTCGGACCATAAAAGAGTACTGCCGCCAAACTGTCGTACTTACAACCGATTAGTTCAAAGCGAAAACTAATCTCCTTGGGTGAGGCAATAAGTGAACTTGATGTAAGGAGAAAGAAGAGACTGGATACAAGTGTGTTTCTTTTCATAAATCTTCTTTTAAATATTCTTGCGTTTGATCACCACTGCCATTCCTATTGCAGAAACCATAAACATGGATTTACCTTTGCCTGATATCTCATCAAAATCAATCTTTACCCCAACTATTGCATTGGCACCAAGCTCTATGGCACGCTGTCTCAGGTTACTGAAAGCAGTGTCATAAATCTTCTGTAGTTTGTTTTGATAGGTTTGGGAGGTTCCACCAAAGAAGTCTGTTATTGACGCTCCAAAATCTGAAAAGACATTTGTTCCAACCACTACATTTGTTGTAATCAGATCAATGTACTTCTCAATTACGGCATTCTCAATGGTATCGGTTGTTGTGATAAGGATGTTGTCCATGATATTCCTTTATTAATTATTGTTTTATAAGATACAAAGATAATCAACAAACTTTCATTTGACCGATATCTTATCGATATTAACACTATTGCAACTCAGCCTTGAAAACCAAACTTTTTAGCAACCTTTTCATAGACCGGTAGCTGCACGCCATACTGTTTGCCCATACGAACCACCTCAAATACCAGTCCGTCAATCTCAGACTCCTTTCCCTGTCGCATGTCCCGCTGCATGGAAGCAGAAGCCGTAGGTGCCAGATTGTCCAATATCTTCAAATTGGTCTGTAAGATATCCACTGTAAATCGAAGACCAATTGCCTCTGCCACTTTCAGTATTTCACGCGTCAGATCGACAAACATATTCCGTTCTTTGCCCTCAATCTGAAACACTCCGGCATCCACATCATAATATGCACCACAAGCAGCCATAGCTGATATATAGGTAAACTTCTGAAAGGCATCCCTGAGTATATTATCAGAAAGTATCGCCCTGATTCCACTCTCTTGCAAATCTGCTGCTATCTGTTGAAGTACCGGACGGTACTCCTCAGGCTTTCTGACCCCAAACACTATCCGGAAGATATCTCCAGACCGACTTATAACGCCGGGTTCTTTGATTGTCGCAGCAATATAGATACATCCGTCTGTTACCAGAAGATCAGGTAATTGTTGTTGCATCCTGCCGCCGGTACCATAGATATTGAGCACAGGTATGACAACCGTATTCTTATGCGCCACTCTTTGAATAAAAGGGATCGTTTGCGGGAGGGAATAACCTTTCACACAATTAAAAATCACATCCGGCTGTTCATCATAATGCTCCATATCAGTCGCTTTGACCGGAACTGTAACGGATTCTCCTGAATAACTTTCCATTTTCAGTCCGCTGGCGCAAATCGCCTTGAGGTGTTCTCCTCTGGCAATGGCTGTAACATCCTTTCCGGCAGCAGTCATTTGAACGGCTATACTTCCTCCGGTGCCTCCGGCTCCAATAATCAAATACTTCATCTGAGTAGTTATTACATTTCAGACAACAAATATAAGAAGATAATCTGTATCTCTGTTGTGACATCGTGATAATATCGTTGCTCCGGAAGAGAACTCAAAGTCAGAAATACGGTTGGAATGTCTGCTTGTTTCAGCATAATGATGATGAGTCAACCTGAAAAAAAGACTCAAGCTTGAGTCTGTTCAATAAACTGTGTCAGTTGGGATTTGAATTATAATCATTATATTTACCCAATAAAGAGAAGTTTTATGAGCAAGATGGAAGAATTTGATTACAAGGAATTTGAGAAAGAAGCATTATTAAAATTGAAGCAAGGTGTTGACCTTGAAGGTGAGAACGGTATATTAGCCCCTTTGCTAAAACGTTTACTGGAAGCGGGTTTGCAAGGAGAGCTTGCAGGTCATTTATCAGAACCACATCAAACCAAGAATCGTCGTAACGGATTAAGTTCAAAGAAAGTAAAGACTCCTTATGGGAGTATAGAGGTATCCACTCCCAGAGATCGCAATGGAAGTTTTGAGCCGGAACTCCTACCCAAACGACAAACAACTCTTGGTGAAGGACTGGATCATAAAATAATTAGTTTATATGCCTTAGGAATGAGCTATTCAGACATTTGTGATCATTTGAGTGAGATGTATCAATTAAACATATCTCCAGCTACAATCACAGCTATTACAGACAAAATTATTCCTGAGGTAGAACAGTGGCAAACCCG
>JAQUZH010000018.1 GCA_028691445.1 Bacteroidales bacterium
TAATTCTTCCAGGTAATCTTCCACTAATATATCTATTTTCTTTTGTACAGTTACAACTTACAGACACTCATTTTCCAATAAGTGCCGCATATACAATTGAGCCGCCTCTTTGTCGGCAGCATCAGGAGCCCACGGAGCCAGACACTCAGCTGTCAAAGGGGCAAAAGGGCCACGTTTCACTTCGAAGATAATCGTACCCGGCTCCAGAGAGATGGAGCAGTGCCACAGACCCGGTTCGATATCTATTCCAAAGAGCCCATTATCTCTGTTGAGCAAATAACGTCCGGCCACTTTTCCGGTTTCGTCAAACAAAAAGATCATAAGACTTCCCCGTAGAATAACCACAGTCTCTTCCTTGTCGGGATTGACATGACGATGAGGAGCAATGTAGGTACCCGGCTCCATGGCATTCAGAAAACGATGAAGGGTATCATTCAGATCGGTATGAAAATTAAAATTCTTCCGTAAACGTTCTTCCGAAGAGGCTGATGCAGTAACAAGATCCAACAGATCCGATGAGATAAGTTTCATAATATCAATCTTTAGTATGGTGATCCAACACTTCAAACTCCGAGTTCTTACTGAGAAACTCCGGTACGATCTTTTTCATCATCCGCACCGTTTCCATCGTATCAAAATTATAACTGGCTTCGATCAGACTCTGGATCTCTTTACTCACCGTGTCGTAATCATATTCTCGCACCTTTGCAATCATGATCTTTTCATGATGGGTAGGTTTGGTTGTCTCCTTGGTATTCAACAGTTCCTCGTACAATTTCTCCCCATGACGCAGTCCCATAAACTCGATCTTGATATCTTTTCTTCCGGAGAGATTGATCATCCTTCGAGCAAGATCAACAATCTTAACCGGTTTACCCATATCAAAGACATAGATCTCTCCACCACTTCCCATCGAACCGGCTTCAAGTACGAGATTACAGGCTTCCGGTATCGTCATAAAATAACGGACGATCTCGGGGTGAGTAACAGTCACCGGGCCCCCTTTTTCTATCTGATTTGTAAAACGAGGCACCACAGAACCATTGGAGCCAAGCACATTTCCGAAACGGGTTGTCACAAACTGAACACTTTTGATTCCCTCCTTCTTCAATTTCTTGGCCAGCGACTGCACATAAATCTCGGCTAATCGCTTAGAACATCCCATGATATTGGTTGGATTGACTGCTTTATCTGTGGAGATCATGACAAACTTTTCAGCACCATACTTCACAGCGAGGTCGGCCATATTTTTAGTGCCATGCACGTTGGTCTGGATCGATTCAGAAACATTATCTTCCATCATCGGAACATGCTTGTAAGCTGCCGCATGAAAAATATATTGCGGCCTGTATTCTTTGAAAATCATCTCCATACGCTTAAAGTTTTGGATATCTGCCACAATCGTCTTACAGTCAATTTGCGACCAGTTATCATGCAATTCAATCCGCATATCATGTAACGGAGACTCCGCCTGATCAATCAGAATAACCTGATACGGATTAAAAGCAGCTACCTGTCGCACAATCTCACTGCCAATAGAACCGGCAGCTCCGGTTACCAACACACGTCTCCCCTCAACATGCGAGGCTATCTCAAACTTATTAATCAGAATCGGAGGACGTTGCAACAAATCCTCAAACTTAATATCGCGTAATTGAATCTTTCCGGGAAGATTCTCATTCCATTCGTTTACAGGAGGAGCTGTCACAAATCTGATTTGAGAATTAAGCAGCTTATCCAACAGATCAGATGCCGCTAATTCTTGCATTTTCAACGGGGAAACAACGACAACTTCAATATTCTTTTCCAGAAGTACATTCAACAAGCCTTCATTATTACCATAGACAGTGACCCCCATCATTACTTTTCCGATCATTTCAGGTTCATCGGCAATAAATCCGCAAAGTTTATAATGATTTCCTCTTTCGACACGAAGTGATTTGGCAATAGAGACACCAGCTCCTTTTACACCATAGATAAACACATTTTTGCTGTTTCTCCCGTCAAAGTTTATCTTCTCCGCAGTTAATTTTACAATAACTCTTCCTGCCGACATCAAGGTAAAATTGGTGATCATAGCAATAATCACAATCGGAACATTCATATCCTGAATAATATGCAAAGAGGCAAGCAGGCTTACACTGACAAAAGCACCCACATAAGCAACGGTCAGGGCAACAAAAATGCGAAGGATATCCAGAAAAGAAGAATACCGTAATACACCGGCATAGGTTTTGAATAGGTAAAAAGATAAGAATGTACAGGTAAAAACCAGAGAAACAAAATAGATCAGATCTGTAATTGAAGCATTGACCTGCAATACCCCTAAAAAGAGTACATAGGCTATCAAACAAGAAAAAACCGCAGTCAGCATATCCAAAAGCAATATGATCCAACGGGGTAGTAAATGTTTTGAGATGTACTGAGTGAGTCTGCTAATTTCCATCTTTTTTAGTATTTCAATAAAAACTGATCAGTTCGTGATACGCTATTCAAAAGGCAAAGATACACTTTTATGAAAATCAATCTTTCATACAATGAGAGAATTTCGCGTTCTGAAAACATTTATGAAGAATTGATTCACTTTGTGACAGGAAGAGCATAAAACAGGAAGAAAAAACAATTACTTTTGCAGAGGCTTATTATTTAATCAACTAAATAAAACAATGAAAACGATGAAAAACTGCTCGATTTTAATTTTCCTGCTTACGCTGACAACTTCCATTTTCGCAGCTCCAAAAGAAAAAACAGTAAACGTGATGACATTCAATATCCGCTTGGACAATGCGGCGGATGGAATCAACAACTGGAAATTCAGAAAGGACTATGCTGCAAATCTAATTCAATTTCATAACGCAGATATTATTGGAACACAAGAAGTTCTGAACAATCAATACCATGATTTGATTGAGAGACTACCTGCATACAACCATGTCGGAGTGGGAAGAGAAGACGGTGACAAAAAGGGAGAAGCTTGTGCAATATTCTTCAAGAAAGATCGATTTAAACTCTATGATAGTGGCACTTTCTGGCTTTCAGAAAATATCAATGCTGTTGGTGTGAAAGGCTGGGATGCCGCTTGCGAGCGTATTGCAACCTGGGCTATTCTGAAAGACAACAACACAGGTAAGAAGTTTCTTTTCATGAATACCCATTTGGATCACCAAGGCCTTATTGCACGTCGCGAAGGAGCCAAACTAATTCTCAAAAAGGCAAACGAGCTCTCTAAAGGTCTGCCAATCATTGTAACGGGCGACTTTAATGCTGCCCAAACAGAAGAGCCTATCCAGGTTCTTATCGACAAAACGAATCCTCTACACCTCACTGATTCCAAAGAGAATGCAGAATTGAAATACGGTCCGGAATGGACTTGTCATAATTTCGGCAGAACTCCATTAGAGAATCGCTCAACCATTGATTACATCTTTCTCAAAGGAAAATTCTCAGTGATTAAACACGGAGCTCTTTCTGAAAACCTTGGCACAGTATTTCCATCCGATCACACGCCTGTAATGGCAACTCTGCTAATGAAATAACAGAGAGGGTTATATACAAACAGAAAGAGCGGTTCGTATGAACCGCTCTTTCTGTTTGTATATATTCGTAAGGGATATCAACCAAGGTAACTCTTGAGCAACATGCTTTTTGTGTTAGTTCTCAGACGACGAATGGCCTTTTCTTTGATCTGACGAACACGTTCGCGTGTCAACCCGAATTTATCGCCAATCTCTTCCAGTGTCATCTCTTGACAACCAATACCGAAAAACATTCTGATAATATCACTTTCACGATCTCCTAATTGAGACAACGCTCTATCAATCTCTTTTGACAAGGACTCATTAATCAAGGAGCGGTCGGCTACAGGAGAGTCATCATTGATAAGCACATCCAGCAAACTATTGTCTTCGCCTTCCACAAAAGGAGCATCCACAGAGATATGTCTTCCTGACACCTTCATGGTATCGGCAATCTTATCAACCGGGATATCCAACGCTTCCGCCAGTTCCTCAGGAGAAGGACGACGTTCATTTTCCTGTTCGAATTTCGAAAGCGCTTTGCTGATCTTATTGAGCGATCCCACCTGATTCAAAGGCAGACGAACAATACGCGACTGTTCTGCCAAAGCCTGAAGAATAGATTGTCGGATCCACCATACAGCATAAGAGATAAATTTAAAACCTCTGGTCTCATCAAATTTCTCTGCAGCTTTGATCAGTCCCAAATTACCTTCATTAATCAAATCAGGGAGACTTAGTCCCTGATTCTGATATTGTTTGGCTACAGACACAACGAAACGAAGGTTTGCACGGGTCAATTTCTCAAGCGAGGCACGATCACCCTTTTTAATTTTCTGAGCAAGTTCAACTTCTTCCTCTACTGTGATCAAATCCTCACGACCAATCTCTTGCAAGTACTTATCCAGAGACGCGCTTTCTCTGTTTGTAATTGATTTTGTGATCTTTAATTGTCTCATTGTGGCTTTCGATTTTTTTTTTCGAATGGCAAAGATAACAATAATTTTTTATATAGCAATAAGAAAAAGAACTATTCTTCAGACAAGTCAATTGCAAGATACCCAGCATGTCCGTCAGGTTTCATGCCGATAATAAACATAGCATGTTCACCATACCCCGTTCCGTCTTGAATAATGGAATTAACGATGGCATCCAGTTCTTCCGGAGTTGAGACAGGTTTGTTGTTTACTTTCAGAATAATGAAATCCTTCATCACGCCTGCAGCCTTCAACTTACCCTCCTTCAGACTCTCTACTCTGACTCCATAGTTGATGCGATACTTGTTTTTCTCTTTATCGGTCAAAGCCTCAAACTTGGCGCCCAGCATATCCTTGCCATTCTCTTGTTTAACCACATCGGTCGTGCCTTGTTTATTCTTCAAGGTGACTTTTACGCTCATTTGTTTGCCTTTACGAAGCAGATCAATGGTTATTTCATCGCCCGGACGGAAACGATTCAGCTGTTCGATAAATTGGGAAGAGTTATCCGTTTTTGCACCGTTGACGGCCACCAGCACGTCCCCTACCTCAATTCCGGCTTCCAACGCAGCAGAGCGATTTTCGACCGAAGTCACATAGATACCATTCAAGGTCTCCAGATCTTTCTCTTTTTGAAGTTCCTGCGTAATATTATTATACGCTATACCAAGGAATGCACGTTGCACCATGCCATAGTTCTTCAGATCATCAATCACCTTGCTTACGATCGTAGTCGGTATGGCAAAAGAGTGACCGGCAAAGTTTCCTGTTTCGGATGTAATCGCGGTATTGATACCTACCAGTTCGCCGCGGGTATTCACCAAAGCGCCTCCACTGTTGCCCGGATTAACGGCAGCATCAGTCTGGATAAAAGACTCGATACGAGCTCCACCCGAAGCCGACATCATAGCCTCCAGATTACGCGCTTTGGCACTCACGATACCGGCAGTCACCGTGGAAGTCAGGTTAAACGGATTGCCGACAGCCAGCACCCACTCTCCCACTTTCAGTTCATCCGAACTTCCAAACGGGAGAAAAGGAAAGTCATCTCCTTTAATTTTGAGCAAAGCAAGATCTGTCGTCGGATCTTTTCCGATTAATTCAGCCTTAAAAATCCGTTTGTCGTTTAATGTCACTTGGATCTCTGAAGCCTGATCAATCACATGATTGTTGGTCACAATATATCCATCTTTCGTAATAATCACGCCCGAACCAAACCCCTCCTGCTTACGAGGAGCCTCCTGAAAAGAGCGTCCGCCTCCGAAGAAGAACTGAAATGGATCCACATAGGTGCGACCTTGCGTCATGACCGTCGATTTGATATGAACCACCGCATGAACAGAATTGTCCGCGACAGTGGTAAAGTCCTGCTCATAAGCAGCCATTCCCATTGCGCGCCCCATAGTGCGGTGCACCAGATCACCCGATGAACCACTCTCTGGAACGGCATTTTTACGCGAAATTGAATCATTTAAATAGTTAAACGTGGCAAAAGAAACACCACTACTCACCAAGGCAATCAAAACCAAGGCTCCAAAGAAATTCCAACCCTTTTTCATACTCGTTTTAATTTAATTATTGTGAATTACTAAAAACAGCGTTTTGAAGTATATAACTACAAATAAACGGCCATAGTACACATCCTAATCCTGAATTCAAAAAAATTAACGGCTCAATAAGGCTCTTAACGACGGTTAACCTATAATCTCTCTTAAATAAACACCTTTTAAAAGATGAACCTGACAAAAAAACAGTTATATTTGCAGCGCAGTAAGTCGGTTTGTCGCTTGTCGTAAGACAGGAGGAAAGTCCGGGCAACGCAGAGCACCATACTTCTTAACGGGAAGCTGTCGGCGACGGCAGAGTAGTGTAACAGAAAATAACCGCCGGGCTTGCCCGGTAAGGGTGAAAAGGTGGGGTAAGAGCCCACCGTTTCGTATAGCAATATGCGAAGTTCGTACGCCTTATGGGTTGTAAGACCATGTATACCGACGCATGTAGGGTTGCTCGCCCGATGTCGGGGGGTAGGTTGCTAGAGTTCCGGTGTGAGCCGGAATCGAGATCAATGACAAACGTCCGCAAGGAAACAGAACCCGGCTTACAGACTTACTGTTTTTTAAGAAAACAACGATCTCTCATACACGCCAAAACCATGGGAAAGAGACCAAATAAACGAATGAACACACTGAACGAACAATTCAGGAGTCTGTTTCTTTTTCTGACAGACGGAATCTGGCGCATCACTGAAAACGAAGTCACCGGGTTTCGTGAGCGTTTATACAATCTCATAAAGGTGATCATCCTCTCTGTGAGGCGCTACAAAGAAGATGAGCTTCAAAACAAGGCTTCCGCTCTTACCTACTACACACTCCTTTCCATTGTTCCGATCCTTGCCATGTTCTTTGCTATTGCCCGTGGCTTTGGTCTTCAGGAAGTATTGGAACAGGAACTTGCGAAGTCTTTTGAAGCGCAGTCGGATGTGCTTATCCAAGTGACCCAATTCGTTAATTCTTATCTGGAGCATACTAAGAACGGTGTATTTATCGGTATTGGCATCATCTTTCTTTTCTGGGCGGCCATGTCGTTGATTGGTACGATCGAAGCCTCTTTCAACAGTATCTGGCAGGTCAAGAAAGGACGCTCCGTGCTTCGCAAGATTACCGATTACTTCTCCATGCTGCTGATTCTCCCGGTACTGATCATCTCTTCCAGCGGTCTGTCTATCTTCCTCAGCACAAAGATGGCGGATATCACGATGCTTCAATTTGCCAGTCCTTTTATTCGCCAGTTGTTGAGCTTCACACCTTATGTGCTGACATGGATCACCTTTACCTGTATCTATATCTTTCTGCCCAATACGAAAGTCAAGATCAAAAACGCTTTACTCTCGGGTATTGTAACCGGCACCGCCTTCCAACTATTTCAGTTTGTCTATATCCACGGACAGATCGGCGTGTCGAAATACGACGCGATCTATGGTAGTTTTGCCGCATTGCCGTTGCTGCTCTTGTGGCTGCAACTGTCGTGGCTGATTGTATTGTTTGGCGCCGAACTGGCCTTCGCGGGACAGAACATTGAGAACTATGCTTTTGAAAATGATAGCAGACGGATCAGTCGGAGATACAACGACTATCTGATCCTCATCATCGCCTCCATTATTGTCAAACGATTTGAGAAGGGTGAAACCCCCTATTCTGCGGAAGATATCTCGAAAGAGAGTCGCATTCCTATTCGTCTGACGCGACAGATTCTCAACCTCTTGACGGAGGCCAATCTCATCATTGAGGTTAATTCGCCGGATGAAAGGAGTATCCACTACCAGCCTGCTCTGGATATCAGCAACCTCTCCATTGGCTATCTGTTCAGCAAGATAGACAAATTCGGTTCTGAAAACTTCAAGGTGGATAAGAACATATTCAACAAACAGTGGAAAAAACTGATTGATTCCAAGGAACTTACCCTGAAGAATGACTCGCAGATATTGCTCAAAGACTTATAATAAAGATATCAACAAACGGTTCGCTGCTCTGTTTCGAGAGAGGTTCTTGCTCTGTTTTGGAAGCTCCTCTCCTCTACTCTTCATGCCAAAACGGGTACAAAACAGCCTCAGAGCAAAGCCAGCTTCTTTACGAGACCAACAATCTTTCGCAAGTGATCCGTATATTTGCCTCCATTCGTCCGTATATTTTGATAAAAACTTCAGAATGTTTTCTCCGTTTCACAATTGTGAAACGCTCCAACCATCCGTATATTTTTTCCAAGGATTACGGAAGGATGATTATTCTGAGACCGATGCTGATCTATAACCTATCGTACCTCTTCCATACAAGATAAAACCAAATAGTCAGAGCCTGCTTTCCGGTCGTGACACGATCGTAAAGCAGGCTCTGAATCGGTTGTATTAGACAGGGCGCTTATTTGCTGATCCGTTCCAACAGATCTGCGACAGCTCCCTTCACATCTCCCTGATGCTCTTCCAACGATTTCACAAAACGGCTGCCGATGATGGCGCCATTGGCTGCTGCACAAGCGGAGTCGAAGGTCGATTTATTGGAAATACCAAACCCGATCAGTCGCGGGTTGCGCAGGTTCATCGCGTCGATACGACGGAAATAATCCTGTTTGTAACTATCAAACGAGCTCTGTGCGCCGGTGGTTGATGCAGACGATACCATATAAATAAAGCCATCGGTATGTGTATCAATAAAGCGAATCCGATCGTCGGAAGTCTCCGGTGTGATCAGCATGATGATCTTCACGCCGTAGCGGTCGGCCACCGGTTTGTACTCCTCCATATAGTCACTAAATGGCAGAGCGGGGAGGATCAATCCGTCCACACCTACCTCCTGGCACTTCTGGCAGAAAGCCTCAAAGCCAAATTGGATCACCGGGTTGAGATAGCCCATCAGAATGACAGGTATCGTCACCTCGTGGCGCATCTCCTTCAGCTGATCAAACAACACACGAAGCGTCATTCCGTTATTGAGCGCCCTCTGATTACTCACCTGGATAACCGGACCATCGGCCATCGGATCAGAGAAAGGCATGCCGAGTTCCACCATATCGACTCCGTTCAGTTGCAACTCCCTGAGCACAGGAAGGGTGTCTGTCCGTTCGGGATACCCTGCCGTGAAATAGACAGAGAGGATCCCTTTGTTTTTCTTTAAAAACAGCTCATTTATTCTATTCATTTTCTTTCGATTGTTGATTGATTTCTTTTAAAAACTGACGTGTCAGAGCCACGTCTTTCACACCTGGGGCGGTTTCAAACCGACTGTTGATGTCAATGCCGGCAAACTGTGGATGGCTAAATTGTAGGATTCGTTTGGCATCCTGCGCACCAATGCCTCCGCTCACCAGAAAAGGAGTGATCCCTTTGTAGTGTTGGAGCAAAGACCAGTCATACTGCAACCCCGACCCGCCGGGCAAGACACTCTTCGAGTCAAAGAGGAAATAATCGCAGCAACCTTCATAGTTTGCCGCCGCCTTCAGATCCTCCGCACACGCTACCGGAAACGCCTTGATGACCTTCAGTCCGGTGCTGTGGATCCGCGCACATAGCTCCGGAGTCTCCTGTCCATGCAGTTGGACGTGCGACAACCCATAGTTGCACGTCACCGGCAAGATGGTCTTCTCATCTTCGTTGACAAACACGCCGACCCTGCCCATACGCTCCGGAAGCAGATCGAGCACTGCAGGATCAAGCTGCAACGCCGCCCGGGCTGTTCCGCTCCAGAAGATAAAACCCATCAGATCGAGTTTCAGGGTAGCCAGCAAACGAATTGATTCGGGATCTTTCATCCCGCAACATTTGATAATCATAAGGCTGAAATGAAAGAAGCTAAGGCATCCGATGGCGACAACTCACGCATGAAAGTTTCGCCCATAAGGAATCCGTTAAAACCAGCGGCACGCAACTCTCTCACTGTTTCCGGTCGCGAGATGCCGCTCTCAGCTACCTTTACAGAACCTTCGGGTATCAGACTACCCAATCGCACTGAGGTCTGAATATCCGTGACAAATGTCTTCAGATTACGGTTATTGACACCGACCATATCGGCATTCGGATGCACATACGACAGTTCCTCTTCGTCGTGTATCTCCAGCAGTACCTCCATACCAAGCTCATGCGCCAGCGCCGCATAATCTTTGCATTGCTGTCTGCCGAGAATGGCGGCGATCAGTAAGATCACATCGGCACCCAATGCTTTTGCTTCATAGATCTGATACTCGTCCACGATAAAATCTTTACGCAGCAAGGGGGTCGATTGCGTCAAACTTCTTGCCAGGATCAGATCTTTGCCTGTGCCTCCGAAATAGGGTTCGTCGGTCAGTACAGAGATGGCAGAAGCTCCTGCCGCCACATAGCCAGGGATGATCTCTTCCACCTTGGCGTCGGCATGGATAAACCCTTTGGAAGGTGATTTCCGTTTAAACTCAGCGATGATGCCGCTTTGAGAGTTCAGCAGGGACTGTTTCATGGAGTTGCACACACGGTGGTAATGCCCTGCGTCGGCCAACTGTTCGATGGAGAAATGTGCCTGATGAAGAGCCACCTCCTCTTTCTTCGAATAGGCTATTTGTTCGAGAATGTTCATACGATTACGAATTAATGGCTACAAATTTCTTAAATGCTTTTTGTGCGGCGCCACTTTCGATAGATACGCGTGCCTGATCGACCGCCTCTTCGATGCTCAACAACGGATTGATCGTCTGAATGGCAATGGCTGCATTGGCAATCACGGTATTTATTTGGGCGGGCAACGCCGTGTTATTCAGCACCGAGTCAAAGATCACAGTGGCTTCTTCCGGCGTATTTCCTCCAAAAAGCTCCTCTTGCTTGCTCTGCGGCAAACCGAATGAGGCTGCGGAATAGATCTGTTCGCCGTGCTTATTAACTACCTTGAAATCGCTGGTCAGTGAGATCTCGTCATAGCCATCGAGACTATGTACCACCGCAAAATCAAGTCCCTCTTGTTGATAGATATAGGAATAGAGACGGCACATCTTCAGGTTGTAGACGCCAAGCACCTGCCGTTTCGGACGCATCGGATTGACCAGCGGACCGAGTACATTGAAGAAGGTAGGCACCTTCAGTTGCTTGCGGATCGGAGCTACTGTCTTCAAAGCGGGATGGAAGTACTGTGCATGCAGATAGGCAATATTGCTCTCCTCTATCGAACGGCGCAACAGGTCCTGATCGTTCGTAAACTTCACACCGTGCATCTCGATGACATTCGACGAACCGCTGACTGAAGTGGCTCCGTAGTTACCCTGTTTGCACACCTTGTATCCCGCACCTGCCAATGTAAAACAGGCAGCGGTGGAGATGTTAAAGGTATTCTTATTGTCGCCTCCTGTACCCACGATATCAATGGGGTTGTATTCACTCAGGTGAACCGGCGTACACATTTCCAGCAGTGCATCCCTAAAACCCATCACCTCATCCAGACTGATACTCCGCATCATGAAGACCGTTACAAAAGCCGACACTTGCGCATCTGCATATTTCCCTTCCGCAATATTTTTCAGAATCAGGCGCGACTCTTCCCGTCCGAGGTTCTGATGTTCAAACAACCGGTATAATATCTCTTTCATTGTTGTATCTGTTTATTTGTTCTGTTTCATTTGGTTTCACTCACTTCAGCTTACAGTTCGAGCCAGTTGCGCAGGATATCTAGTCCGGCAGGAGTCAGCACCGACTCCGGATGAAACTGTACCCCGTGCACATCCAGTTTCCTGTGGCGCAAGGCCATGATGGTGCCCTCGCTGTCCACGGCAGTAACCTCCAGACAAGCCGGAAAGTTTTCTTTACTCACCACCCAGGAGTGATATCTCCCGGCTTCAAAACCATCGGCCACTCCTTTAAAAAGCGGATCTTCCACCAGCGTATGTATCGGAGTCGCAATGCCGTGTTTTACTTCCGACAGATTAATCAGCGTACCGCCAAACGCCTCCGCAATTGCCTGATGACCCAGACAAACACCCAGCATACTCTTGCTAGCAGCAAAACGACGGATCAACGGCAGCAACAAACCAGACTCTTCCGGTATACCGGGACCCGGAGACAATAAGATCTTATCAAACGGTTCGGCTTCATCAAGCTCCATCTGATCGTTACGGATTACCGTGACATCATTATATCCTAATGCTTTGATCGCATGTACCAAGTTATAGGTAAATGAATCGTAATTATCAAACACCAATATCTTTTTCATCTT
The DNA here is from genome assembly GCA_028691445.1 of Bacteroidales bacterium. Classification (GTDB taxonomy): domain Bacteria; phylum Bacteroidota; class Bacteroidia; order Bacteroidales; family JAQUTK01; genus JAQUTK01. The sequence goes on from JAQUZH010000018.1 coordinate 12,214, forward strand.
AGTTCCTCAGTTCAGCGGCAGCATCAATGGCATTCTTCAACGCTCCCAGTTTGTTATTCACCTCATTCAGTTCGCTCTCTTCCACCGATTTGGATACGATGCCCGCACCGGCCTGATAATACAACGTATTGTTTTTACTGAGAAAAGTACGTATCGTGATCGCCTGATTCAGGTCGCCGTTAAAACCTACATAGCCAATGCAGCCTCCATAGACCCCGCGACGGTGTGGTTCTACCTCATCAATGATCTGCATCGCACGTACCTTGGGAGCTCCCGATAAGGTACCGGCCGGAAACGAATCAGCAAACACCTTCAAGTGATTAACGTCGGCAGGCACCTCGCCCGATACTCTCGACACCATGTGCAACACATGCGAGTAATACTGGATCTCTTTGTATATCTCCAACTTGACGCGCGACGTATTTCTGCTCAAGTCATTGCGTGCCAGATCCACCAGCATCACATGTTCGGCGTTCTCCTTCGGATCGCTGCGCAACGCTTCTGCCAGCGCGGCATCTTTCTTATCATCGCCGGTACGTTTGAAGGTACCTGCTATCGGATCGATATAGGCCTTATTGCCCTGAATCCGCAAGTGCGTCTCCGGCGACGAACCAAAGATACGATAGCTGCCATAATCAAAATAAAACAGATAAGGAGACGGATTGATTGATCGCAGCGAACGATAGACCTTGAAGTCGTCGCCCGTAAACTGCTGTGAGAAACGGCGCGCAAGCACAATCTGAAAGACATCACCACGCATGCAATGCTGTATGCCCTTGCTCACCATCTCCTTGTATGCCTCATCGGTCATAGCAGCCTTTTCGCTACCTTCGACCTTGAAATTGTACGAAGCAAAATTGCGGTTTTCCAACAAGAAAGCAATATGATCCATCTCGCTCGTCTCCCCTTCTTTCAGATTTTCCACAATCGTCATCACATTCTTATGCGGATTGACCACGAGGATATATTTATACAGCACATAGAGCATCTCAGGCACTTCGGCCTCATCCGGCTTCTCTTGTTTGCGCAGCGCAATCTGTTCGAAATAGCGAATTGCATCATAACCTGTGTAGCCGAAGAAGCCATTAAAACCCGTCGGGTTGGCCGACTGATCCACATCAAAACTGTGCAGATAGGCATTAAAAGCCTCCGGTACAGACTCCTTTGAGGTTACTTGTTGTGTCAGTGTAGTACCGTCAGGATAGCGTTCTGTGATCACATCCTTGTCCACCTGAAAATGGGCCATCGGTTGAAATCCTATAAACGAATACGAGTTTTCACCTCCATGATAATCAGAACTCTCCAGTAATGCCGACCCCGGATAGAGGTCACGGATCTTCAGATACAACCCCACCGGCGTCTGCAAGTCGGCCAGCAGTATTTTCGTCAACGTGCGAATCATTGTCTTCATCTTATCTTTGTTTTAATTGTTACCGTTTCTCTTTGTTTAATAGGTACTGTAGCTTTACATTCGTCCTTGCGAGTGACTGATGTAGGTATCCATATCCTTATCTCCCCTTCCAGAAAGATTAAGCACCACCACATCGTCCTTCTTAAATTTCATCTTTCCCAGTACAGCCAACGCATGCGCAGACTCAAGCGCAGGGATAATACCTTCCATGCGAGTCAGTTCGAAGGCAGCATCCAGCGCTTCATCATCATTCACAGCGAGCACCAGTGCCCGACCCTCTTTCGCCATATTCGCATGAATCGGTCCGACACCCGGATAATCCAATCCCGCGGAGATCGAATACGGTTCGATGATCTGTCCATCTTCCGTCTGCATCACCAAGGAGCGGCATCCATGCAAGATCCCCTCTCGTCCGCAAACAATAGTTGCAGCGGTCTGATCCGTATCCACTCCCAGTCCGCCGGCCTCTGCCTCCACCAGTTTGACCCGTTCATCATCCAGGTAATGATAAAAAGCACCCGCTGCATTGCTTCCGCCACCGACACAAGCAATCAGATAATCGGGATAGTCGCGTCCTTCATGTACCATCATCTGATCCTTGATCTCTTCGCTTATCACCGACTGAAAGCGAGCGACCATGTCGGGATACGGATGCGGACCCACCGTACTACCTATTATATAATGTGTGTCATGGGGATTTGAGCACCAGTCACGTATTGCTTCATTGGTAGCATCTTTGAGCGTCATATTACCCGACGTCACCGGCACAACAGTCGCCCCCAGCATCTCCATCTTGCGTACATTCAACGACTGACGTTCCACATCCAGTTTGCCCATATAGACCACACAAGGCATATCCATCAAGGCACACACCGTAGCCGTAGCGACCCCATGCTGACCGGCACCCGTCTCCGCGATGATCCGTGTCTTGCCCAGCCTTCTGGCAAGCAAGATCTGTCCGAGCGCATTATTGATCTTGTGGGCCCCGGTATGATTCAGATCCTCCCGTTTCAGATAGATTTTCGCTCCATATTTCTCCGACAGACGAGCCGCATAATAAAGAGGAGAAGGGCGACCTACATAGTCGCGCATATAGCCATTCAGTTCCTCCTTAAAAGAAGGATCTTCCATGATCGTCAGATAAGAGGTACGTAAGTTTTCCACATTCGCATACAGAATCTCGGGAATATACGCTCCACCAAATCTTCCATAAAAACCATTTTCATTCACATTGTAGTTCATATCGCATCCATTTTATTAGTTACCGGGTAAAAAAAGAAAGGCCTGTCGTGAGTACGACAGGCCTGCTATTAATAAATATATCTATTCAGTTAATCACACAATGCTCTGGCTCACGATCTTGAGATCTTGAGAGCGCCACCAATATGCGTTAAATAACTGAATCATTTTTCGTTCGTTTTGTAATATGACGCAAATATAAAACGAAAAACAATAGGTTGTATCGTTTAATCGCTTTTTTTTAATAATTTTCTTTCTGCCTCAAAAAAGCACCTGAATGCTTGAGCTTTTCCGGATCTTTTTAGTACTTTCGCTTTAAAATAATAAAACAGAACCTTTAGATTTAGAAAACATGAAAAAATTACTTCTCCTTCTCTCCATCTTACTACCGTCAATCGCACTTTTCGCACAGACAGAAAAAGGAACTTTTGTTGTTTCGGGTGCCACCAATTTCAATTTTTCAAATAGCGAACAAGAATTTGGAGTCAACAACAGGGAAGTCAATCAATGTAACATAACTGCTTACTCATTGATGCCCTCTTTTGGCTATTTCATCATTGACAATTTATCAATAGGAATCAACGGTAGCATCACTCAACGTACTGAAGAATACAAGAATGACACTGAAACCAAACAAACCATCCTTGCTCTTATGCCTACGGTTGCGTATGTGGTTCCTATCAAGGGTCCCATCAAACCATTTGCTCAGGTAGGCTTCGGGTATTCCAGCCTCACCCAAAGACACTACAACACAATCAATGACAGCTACGAAGGAACTGCATTTGGTATAGGTGGTGGATTCTCCTATTTCATAAATAAGAATGTATCGCTCGATTTAGGAATACAATACACCTATTCTTCATTGGACGACGATAAAAAAGCTATTCGTCAGAGTAGTACCGGCGGAAATATAGGATTCTCCTTCTACTTCTGATTCATTCAACTAAGAAATAATAAAGCGGAGTCTCACTGATCTGAGATATCCGCTTTACTATTTTTGTTTAGTAGATTTTGAAGAGCTGTCATACAGACGTGAGCCAAACCGTCTTATCTCTTGCGAAAAATAAGTATCCGCACGATGATCGCACAAGCGATTAACACAACACCGGTTATTACAAAGATGTTTTGAATATCCGGGTCCAAGCTATCTTTTAGGAAATAGCTAATAAGCACATCGGCTACCAACAACAAAGCCAGACAGTTATAGATTACTTTCAATGTTTTTAAATTCATGATTATTCGTTTTTAGCATGACTGCTATTCATTATTCGTTTGTTTTGCAGACACGCCACCCGGCTCTGCATTGTATGGTATCGTGAAGTAGAAAAGCGAACCTTTTCCCTCCTCGCTTTCCAGACCTATTGTTCCGCCAAGCATCTCCACATATGCCTTTGTGATTGACAAACCCAAGCCGGCTCCCTCCCGTCCATACGTATCCGCAATATCCGCCTGAATAAAACGTTCGAAGATGGCCGCTTGTCTCTCTTTAGGAATTCCTAAACCTGTATCTTTCACATGAAAGAGCAAATGAGGAGGAGTGTCAGCATACCCTTCCACCAGTTGATAGCTATACTCCACCATCCCTTCATCGGTATATTTGATCGCATTCTTTACAAGGTTGGTAATGATCGAATAAACCTTCTCCTTGTCTGACTTAATGTAAGCTCTTTCCAGCGGAAAAGCATTAACATAGGAAAGCTTCAGATGTTTGGCTTCAGCTTCAGGCTTCAGCATATTATAAACATTCTCCATCTGATTATTGAGATTTGACTCTCCGACCTTCACCTTCATCATTCCCGACTCTATCTTGGAGATGTCGATGATATCATTCAATAGATTCAACATTCGTTTGCCGCTCTTCTGAATGATCTTGATATATTCCTTCTGCTCTTCGCCCGTCAAATCAGGCAATTCCAGCAGTTCGGAGAAGCCCAGAATCCCATTCATCGGTGTTCGTATCTCATGACTCATATTAGCAAGGAAAGCCGATTTCAGACGATCACTCTCTTCAGCGCGTTCCTTGGCAGCAACCAGATCCGCCATGATACGTTTGCGTTCCTCAAGCTCCTTTTCCAGCTGAATAGTACGCAAAGCCACCAGATTATTCAATCGTTCATTTTCATTCTTTTTATCCACGTTGGCAATGCGAATCTTCACCATTGCCCTGATCTGTGCTATCAGTTCAGTCTCATCAATCGGTTTGGCGAGAAAAGCCTCCGCTCCCACATTCAGAGCGTGGATACGATGCTCCTTATCCCCTTTGATCGCTGTAAGAAAAACAACAGGGATATCACACAACTCACTATCTGACTTCAACCTTTTGCACACCTCAAATCCATCCATGCCCGACATGACCACATCGAGCAGCACCACATCCGGATGCTTAGCACTCACCAGTTCGATGCCTTGCACTCCATTCGTCTCCATATAAAACTCAGCGTTCGGAAACGCCTCATTGATCAGCGCCCTCAAAGTAATGAGATTATCGGTATTATCGTCGATTGCAACTATTTTCACCCTTCTATTTTCCATAAAGCATTTCATTTATAGTTTTCAAAAAGAGTTTTTCTTCGATTGGTTTGGCAAGAAATGTGTCAAAACCATGTGCGAGTATCGATTCACGTTCACAGAGCATGGCACTCGCGGTAAGAGCAATGACAGGAATACCCTGCATTCGCACATCCTCACGTATCATTTTAAAGGCAGTGATTCCATCAATGTCGGGCAGTGCTATATCCATCAAGATCAAATGCGGCAGATATTTCCGAGCCATCTCCACTCCGCTCTTTCCATCGATAGCCTCGAGTACAATATAATCGTTCGACAACACGGCCTTAACCGTCACCATATTATCCGGATTATCCTCCACCACCAGCACCATCGGTTTGCCCTCCACCGGTCGTCGATGCGAGCTAGCAGGTTGTGCTAAATAGGCCGGTTGTGCTGAGCTAGTCGGTTGTTGAGCCGCATTCTCTTTGGACATCAGCATCCAAGCAACCGCATTCAGCAGTTCGCTGCGGCTTACATCCCCTTTTCGTATCAACTGATGAATATTGTTCTTTTTCAGCACCTGCAGTTCCTCCTTCGTAATCTGTTTGGCTGTCAAGACCAGCACCGGGACGTGCGCTGTAGGTTCGGCGTTACGAAGCATCTCCAACATCTTAAAGCCATCAATACCCGGCATCATCAGATCCAGAATCATAGCATCAGGAATTGTCTTTTCAATCCTAGCAAGCCCCTCCTCACCATTATGAGCCACCATGATAGTACATCCAAACTCCTCCAGAAAGTCCTTTAACTGGATGATTGCCGGTTCACTGTCTTCCACCAGCAAGATTGTCTTTTCGCTGATATCAATCATCGGTTGAAATTTCGGTGTCTTGTTCTCTACTTTCAACTCTAAAGGAGCAACAGGCGCTTCAACAGACGCACCTTCCATATATTCCAAAGGCATTTCCAAAGCAAACACAGAGCCAACCCCCAGAGTACTTTGCACAGAGATGGAGCCACCCAGCAGTACAGCATATTTTTGCGCGATGGCAAGTCCCAATCCGGTGCCCCCAAAACGACGCGAAGTACTACTGTCCGCCTGTCTGAACTCATCAAACACATGCCCCAGGTTCTCTTCAGAGATACCGATACCGGTATCCTTCACCTTGATAGTAATTCTCTTTTCATGCAGTTCGGCAGAGACAGTCACTGTCCCTTTTTCCGTAAACTTCGCCGCGTTGCCAATAAGATTTTGCATGATATGACGAAACTTATCCATATCGCTACTGATCGTCACATCGCAATCGTCCTTCTCGACCTTCAACTCAACACCTTTGTTCATCACCTGCGGACGAATCATCTCTATCAGATCGTGCACCACGGCACACGGTTTGAACGTCGAAATCTCCACCTCTTCACGTCCGGCCTCGATACGCGAGATATCCAGGATGTCATTGATCAGATGCAACAGATGCTTGCCGTTGCGTTCAATTACCTCAAGAAAACTCGATTCCTCGTCCGATATCTTTTGCGAAAGCCTTCTGCTCAGTACTCCCGACAGGGCGATGACCGAATTGAGCGGGGTGCGCAGTTCATGACTCATATTAGAGAGAAAGCTTGTCTTTAACCGGTTGGCTTCACCCAGTTGCAACTTCTGTATCTCCAGTTCTCTGTTCTGTTCGATCAGTTGTTCAGACTGTGCAGAGAGTTCTCTCTTTTGTGCCTCGAGTTCGCTGTTTTGCGCCTCCAATTTTGTCATAAATTCCTTTTTCTTTTGATAGGCAAGCAAGCCTTCTATCCGGGTAGAAAGAGTGACCAGAACACGATTAATCAGCGCCAGCACCTGCTCATTATAAGGGGTGAGACTCGCCAATGAGATCATAGCTATCACCTCATTTTCGGCATTGACGGGTATTGTGAGGATATCGCTTGGAATAAACCTGCCACTCACAGTTTTGAAGGCAAAGCGGGTATCCTGCGGAATATTTGTCAGAAGATGAACATTTTTTGTAGTAAGTGCAACACCAAACTCCCCTTCCCTGGTCTCCGCATCAAACGATTGTCTGGCTTGCTCATCCAGGCCCACCGACTCAAAACAGTAGTAACTCTTTTTGTCTTCGCTCAGCAAATAAATAGCAGCCATTTGCGAATCTGTTTGTTCGGCAAGAGCAGTTACCGCCATACGGAAAAACCGTTTCATATCATAGTCAACGACCATCAACGCGGAAAGATCAGCCACCTTTTTATCCAGTTCACTTCTCTTTTGCACACTCTCCACCATCGTGTTAAACGATTCACTCAACGCACCAAACTCATCTTTCGATCGATATGAACAGCGGGCATCCAGATCGCCTTCGCGAAAGCGATTTGTCGATTGCATCAGATCGTTGATCGGTCGGTGCACAGCCTTCAGCAATTGAATAATGATCAATCCCGAGAGGAGTATCATGAACGACACCAAGAAGATCAACTCCATATTGAGCATCCGTTTCAATGAAGAAGCTTTGGCAAACAAGGAATCGGTTTTCGCTTTTGCATACACTTCGATCACCATGACTTTTTCAAGCATATCATCGCGCAGTTTGCCCACCACTCCCGAATTACTAACGCTCTCCTTTATGCTTTTTATGTTACCTGCAATAGCCAGCTTTGTATTTTCTTCGCGTGCCGTTTTCCATGCAAAATATGCGTTGTAAGCCTCCTCCACATTCTCTTTCGGCCCCAGATACCTTTCTCTGATCAGATCAAACTGGATCAACGCGTCAGCGCCATATACCTCCATATACGCGACTGCCTCCTGCTGCTCCTCCTCGTTCACACTAAGCATCAGATTGCGTGTACCCAGCCGCATGTGCAGGATATCCTCATTCAGTTTGGCGACAGCCCTAGTCACCTGCACCGGATGGTCGTATAGATCTTCCGTCTGTTGATAAATCATGCTTGTCTGAAAATAAGAGATGATCCCCAACACAAAAACAAACAGCAATAGCACTGCAAATCCAAGCTGAAGCTTCATTACGATTTTGACGTCCTTCATTTTCATAGCCTATTCCCTTTCTTTGTTACGAAAAATTCCTGAATGTGGATACACTTCATGGAAATGAGCATTAAGCAAATAACTTCTTTCCACATCACCGACGACAATATTGCCATCCTTTGACAGACAACCGGTCGCCTTCTCCAGTATGGCCGTTCGAAACTCTGGTTTATAATAGAATAACACATTTGAGCAAAACACAATATCAAAATCGCCGAAAATACTTGCCGATGGAGAGCTATTCATTTGACCCAGCAGATCAAACACCGAAAAGTCGATGCGTCGTTTCAATTCTGGCTTGACCACATAGCTCCCCTTCTGTTTATCAAACCACTGCACCATTGCCGAGAAAGGCACTTTGGCAAGCGATTGTTGTGAGAAAACGCCTTTTCGTGCCCACTCCACCTGCTCCGAAGACTTATCCGTCGCAAAAATCCTATAATTCCAAGGCACCTTTTTCTCTTTAATCAGTTCTTCAAGGAGAATTGCCAGACTGTACGCCTCTTGTCCGCCGGCACATGCCGAAGACCAGATACGTAGCTCTTTTCGATTAGTTTGCTGATGATGAATAAATAGTGAAGGAAAAATTAGGCGTTCTAAAACCGCAAAAGTGAGCGAGTTACGAAAGAACTCACTATAACCGACATACAACAAATCCTTCAATCTATTCTCCTCACCCGCGTCTTTAACAATGACAGAAAGGTACTCCTCCATGGATCCGGATTGCGTCTCTTCCATCCGCTGATAAATCGTTTTCTCGAGAAAATCAGTCGTAAACCCCGACAGCTCTATACCACTTAATGACGAATCAGGAAAAAGTATCTCCTTTTCCCCAACCGTCATTCTGTAGAGTCCAGGTTTTCCTGTTTTATTCTCTTTCATCGTATTATTTAGTTATGAACGCAGCGCTTCTCCTGCAAATGTATCCTTTTTATATATATATGCGCACATTTTACAACCTTATTATTTAATGAGATAAAATAAAATGATTATTTTTCGCACAGAATAAAGATCCAAGCACATAAACAACTAAAAATCAACCAATGAAACAACTGCTTTGGGGCATCGCAACCCTCTTTGTAAACTTATCACCCACCTCAGCACAAGAAGCTCCGGCACCAAACTATCGCAAAACCCTAAATCACGCTATCCATCGGAACAATCCGGCCCGAAGGATGGCTCAAGTCTTTCCCGGAAAGATAGACAGACAAAAGCAAAAAGATTTTCCATAGTTTCCGGCAAAACTATGGGAAAACTTTTCAGGTGATTTGGGACGCTTCATTTTGGATTTTTAGACTCACCAAAACACCAAGCTTGCCAAGTTTGGTGCAAAAATAGATCAAAAAGGGGCAATTGTTTGCTTTTTTGGTAGCAAATTTTGAGCGAGCAAGTAAAATCAAAACATGCAAAATTACCCTACAGCATACTGAGAGGCGTGGCTTGGTGGAGTTGGTGCATTAAAATCAAGGTATAGAGCTATTCAGAAAGCAAAAGCAAAAAAAAAAAAAAATGACGCCGTCATTGGCGCAAATCAAGTGATCCTTAATCAGTTGTCCTTATAAAAACCCTGTATTTTACGGTTTTTGGCCCGAATCGTCATAAACGACACCCTCTGTTCGTCATTGCGGGCTTGACCCGCAATTTCCTCACTTGCCAGTCACCGTACGAATAGCTCTCCTGTTTCTGTGTAAGTTCATAAAGTTGCAAGAGTCAATCTATCGTGTGGAGAATTGAAAGAGTATATTTTAATCAATTCATAAACCGGTCAGGTCTTTGATAAGAAGGAATAAAACTGTT
>JAQUZH010000019.1:0-14842 GCA_028691445.1 Bacteroidales bacterium
ATGTGAGGATGTCAATGGGTAGTTTGCGTTCCTTGATTTCTTTGTGCATTGACTGAAGGACAGTAGAAACCCCGTTTTTATCATCAAACGTATCAGTAAGCCATAACACACGTTCGGGATGAATGTACTTGCCTGTCTTCTTTGAGAAATCATTGAGAAAGGAACGGTTGTTGTACAAGACTCTTGCACTGGTAAAATGAGCGGATAGGAGCAGTGCCGATGCAAAGAACGGGAAAGAGAGACCATCCAGAAATTGTGCAAGCCGTATGCCTTTTCCCTGTTTCTCGGATTCCTCTCCCAAATATGAGCGGAGAGAGCTTGGCAGTTCCAGTTTGGAGATAAGTTCCTCCACAGTTTGATCGGAAGACTCGTTTTCCCTGTTCATCTTTTCAACTTTTTTGATCACCCGGGAATAAAGAATACTGTTGAGTTCGTCGTTGATCGTATTGATTGAGGCATTGTATTTCTCAACAATATGTTGTGAATTGCTCTGGTGAGCTTTTGCCATCTTTGCCGTCTCATCAAAAATGGGACGGTAAGCAGGATTAAGTACCAGCTTTTTAAGTATAGAGGGAGAGATGCCCATGATACTCTCATGAAAGATATTAAAGAATGAGGTCGTTGTCTTGTGACGCTGTACCTCCTGAAATATATTGGATAAGATAAATGCGAGAGTCTTGTCCGTTGAGCTACCTTTATGCAAGAGAATGCGCAACAGTCCGGGATCTTTGTAATTGATAGCGACTTGAGCAACATAATCCAAAAATGCGATCGTTAGTTTTTCTGAGTTCTGGTGCGATCCATAAGGTGCCATGTTGCCATTGCGCAGTGCCTCAAGGGCGAGAGAAGCACTACTTTCTGTTTTCAGTCTTTCTTCCAGATTGGGTACGTAGAGATATGTGCCCGTTAATCCGGCAAAGATGCCCATGTGACTGTCAGAACCTCCTGAAAAGCATTTCCGGTAGGGATCGGCACAATAGACAAAAGGATCCGTACCAATACTCTTGGCATAGGAAGTCATTTTGTCGGGATCGATTCCTGTGATCCATTCCTTCACCAACATATTTTGCCACGTGTCGCGCTGACCATTGAGTACTTCAAAACGTTCGAAGATAAGTTCCATCTTTTTGAAAAAAGCCAAAGGAGGCATCTTATTGGAAGTATAGTGATACAACGGGTGTGCCCAAATCGTAGGAATGTTATTTTCACGGGCATATTCCTGAAATACATACACATTCTTACGCAACTTGTTGAGCCTGATTTCCTGTTCAGGTGTAAAGCCATAGGCGAGTACATGGATGCCAATGTTGAAATCTGGCACTATACAACTGAACTCGCATCCGGTAAGAACATCGTATCCTTTCGCCTGTAGCTCATAGCAAGAGCGTGCATTATTGTGGTTGGTAATGGTAAAGGCGTTACATCCGTTTGCCTTCAGTTCTTCCATCAGCCGCTCTCCGGACAACCATGTTTCCGGAACATTTAAAATGCGACCTAAGAGCTCATCGGGCACGTCACTGTTACAGTCATGACAGTGAAGATCAATCTTTAGTATATCTTTTTGAGGATATTTGTTCTTTTGTTCAGCGAGAAATCGTTGCAGATCTGCAATAAGGGTTGCTTGAAATATACCTTTCATTGGTGCTATTATTTGATTATATCACAAAATTATCTTTACCCTGTTTCACAGATATGATAATCCTGTTACAATGTCATTGCACCACGATATAGAGTTATTTTTCCATTGCTTTGGCTCTCATCTCGGCAGGCATTTTCTCGATGGCATAACGATAGGCCGTGCGGGGCATCACTGTTTTTTTGGAGAGCACATACGCATAGACTTCTTTGGTGTGTTTGTTGGACGCAGCTTTGAGCATCCATCCGTACCCTTTCTGTACAACGTCATCTGTATCTGTAAGAAGGGTATCCGAGATGTCAAAGACATCAGACAGGAACATCCCTTTACGTGCAGGTATAATCAGCGATACCGCGGAAGCACGTTTCATCCAGCGATTGTCAGAGGTAGCCCAACGTTTGAGGTGTTGCACTTGTTCGGGATATTTCTCAAGCAGACTGCCCACAGTGTGATTACAGAGTGTATCGCAAGAGGCCCAATTAGTAATATACTTTTCAATCCACCGCTCAAAGAGAGCAAAGTCCGACGGATCATGCATCGAACGAATAGTATACGACCACATAGAGGCAATGCCCGCTTCTTCAAGAAAACCGGACTTCATCAGTTCTTCACACAAAGCATGGATCTCATGTTTACTTTTGTGTTTGATCAATTCAAAGTTTTCCTTGCCAATCTGAGTAACTGTCGCAGAGTTCATACCATAAAGTTTGGCTTCTTCTTTGAAATAGCGCTGGTTACTTTCCTTGATTTTCTTGTCTGCGTTAATCCGTAACTGTTTGCGAATAGTGGTAAGAATGCTCTCCATTATTGGTTTGATTATTAAAGTGGTCAGATTTAAGTCTGAGCGTTTATCAAACGCACAGAAGTGCAAATATAGTGAATACTTATTATCAATCAAATGTTTAGATAAAAATAAGCACAAAAAATCAAGCAACTCTTTCAACACGCTGACGTAAAGGAAGAATAGATGCTTCGGTAATTCAATAAACGTTATTCAGTTGGAGCAAACTGTATGCAAACCGGTTTGCTTAATGTTATATCTTGCTTCGTATCTGTAAGCAGTCCGGTGTTGAGATCACGAAGATACACCTGAATGACATTACTGTCGCGACAGGCAACCAGGAGGAACTTACCATTGGGTGTGATAATGAAGTTGCGCGGATGAATGCCGGTCAGTTGATAGCCCGCTTTCGTGAGTTTGCCGGATGCTTGATCAATGGAGAAGATCGCAACACCATCGGATAAGAGACGATTGCTGGCATAGAGGTATTTTCCATCGGGACTGACATGAATATCGGCACTGCCACGTCCGCCTACACTGTCGGCATAGACGGTTTGCAGATGCTCCAACTGATCACCTTGATAAAGAAAACTGACTATCGTTCCGGAAAGTTCATTGATCAGATAGGCATATTTGCCGTTGGGAGCAAAGGTAAAGTGTCGCGGACCCGAACCAGCTTCTATGGTCGTAAATGAAGGTTTCTCAGTCGCGATTCTTTTGTGGTTGATTGCATAGCGGTAGAGACGGTCAGCACCCAGATCGGTCACAATCAACTGTTTGCCATCAGGAGCAAATACGGCACAATGGATGTGCGAGGAGGATTGGCGTAGTGTGTCGGGACCAATGTGCTTCTCGCTGAAATTATTGTACGAAGTGGCAGGAGTCAGCGAACCGTCTTTTTCGGTCTCAAAGGTAGTAAAGTTGCCTCCTGTATAATTGGCGACAACTACGTTCTTCCCATCCGTGGCGATATAGCAAGGGTGATCTCCCTGTGTCTTTTGGCGATTGATCAGTTTCATCCGACCGCTCTTTTTGTCAAAACTGAACGCATTGGCGGTTGCTTCGTCACCCTCGTTTTCACTCACTGAATAGATGTAATCTCCCTTTTTAGAAAAGGTCAGATAGGAGGGGTTGGCGATTTCCACTTCGCTCAGAGGGGTTGCTATACCCGTCTCCTGATTAAAGGTATAGCTATACATACCTTTGCTACCACCGTCGGTGTATGTACCGACTACCATGTTGAGTTCCTCTTTTGTCTGACACGCACTAAAGCATAAGCTCAGTGTGAGAAGCGATACGAATGTTATTCTCATTTTTGGTTTTTGATATAATTTCGGATCAAGACACAAGCAGGATCAAGCACCGTACCGTGATCAAACCCCTGCAACTCGTATAACTTCACATGCTTGTTGCCAATACCTTTCAGTACAGCTTCCAAATGTGCGTTTTCCTCATAACGAGCCGTCATCTCCAGATTTCTGTCGCCTGTGATAAGCAGCAGATTTGAACTCTCTTTGCGGCTCTGATTCGATGGAGCATACTCATCAATGACTGGTAAGTCTTGTGACAAACCTCTTTCTTTACGGATCGTGTAATGGGTCGTCGTTTGTCCGCTGACAGGAAGATAGGCAGCTACATTGTCTGCATTGACACCGTATTTACCCAAATAGCGTTTGTCCAGACAAAGCATCAGTGAGAGATATCCTCCCGCGGAATGACCGGATACATAGATGCGTGCTTTACTTCCTCCATATTGTTCCATATTTGCAAAGGTCCACGCCACAGCGGCAGCGGCATCGTCGGTGTAAGCAGGGTTAGTCGCCTTCGGACTGAGACGGTAATTGACAGCCACAATAGCAAAACCCTGAGCTTTCAATTCCTCAGGAAAAAACTTTTCTCCAGTTTCCAATCCACCTCCGTGAAACCATACAACGGTTGCAAACTCTTTTTTAAAGGTGGGATAATAGATATCCAGTTTGCATCTTTCAAGTCTGTAGGCATCTGTTTCTGTTGAAGGTGCGTAAGAGATGTCTTTTATAACTTTGTAGTTTTCTTGTGCCTGCACGAACAAACTGCACAAGAGAAAGAATAGGATGAGAGAGTGTTTCATAAGGATTCGATTTCTATGTTTACATGCAAAGGTGCGAATTTTGCCTGAATTATTAATCAGAGAGATCGATTATATTACTTTTAGACAAAAATGTTGCATTCGTTTCGAAATAAATATAACTTTGATGCCAACAAGCCTGATAGCATAGCCTGCAATAGGTATTGAAGCATACAAACGTGATTGCGGGATGCGTATCAAAGAAATTTAATTCTATACGTTATGTCAAAAGACAAAGATCAGGGAAAAGAAAAAGCAACAAAGAAAGCTCCTACCAAAACCCTGAAGGAGAAACGAGCAGAGAAGGAAGCCAAACGCAAAGAACGCGGATAAATCCTTCGTAAAATCCAAAAAGAAGCGTCCCAAATCCCCTGAAAAGTTTTCCCATAGTTTTCCCAAAAACTATGGGAAAACTTTTTGCTTTTAACCGTATATCTTTCCAAAGTTTTCCGTATATTTTTTCGGGAAGGACTTGATCCTTTTTATGATTATAAATCAAGTAGTTACAGATATCTCACTGAGTTGCATTGCAGACGACAATCGGGAAAGAGGAACACTCATCGTTACTTGTTTGTATAAATTGGCTCGCTTGTGCTTAAAGGCCATATTCAGGAATATAGAGGAAACCGCAGCTGGAAAGAGTAGAAAAGGACGTTTATAAATACCCAACTTAACATAATATGTATTATATAACAAAAGGAGCAAACCATTTTAAGAGGATTTTTATGCCTTCTTTCAAATGGTTTGCTCCAAATAGCCTATCTACAAAGATACGAAATAAATTGCCCGAAAGCAAATTTACAGCGTGCGAAAATTATGGAAATATGATCAATGGAGTGTCGTTGTGGAATAACATTCTTCTCGCCATACTTGGATTGAATAATCGCGCAAATACGTTTCTTCTTTTATTTGTCAATGCAATAGCATCTATTTTCTCATTCTGAATGTACTCATCTAGTTTCTCCAACTCATTCTCACCTTTGATCACTTTGTATGTGATCGTAATATTTGCATATTGCTTCGTGAAATACTCTTTGATTCCGGCCAATTTGATTTCGTCCCAGGCATTCTCTTTGGATGGCGAAAAATAGATGAAATGAACATTCAGTTGCTTCACCTCGAGGAACTTTACAATGTATTCGAAAGAGATAAGATCGCGTTGCTCAAAATTTGTCACAAATGCAATCGTCTTAATATCTTCAAGCTTATCAAGATGAGTACGATCTGGAAATGCAAACAGAGGAACTCGTGTACGATCAATTACTTCGGCAGTAACACTTCCGATCAGATCGAGGTCTTTCTGGTGCTTACCTCTGGTGCCCATGATAATGAGCGCCGGAGTCATTTCGCGTGAATAACGAATGATCTCTTCTTCGGGAACTCCTTCACGGATTACGGTGTCAAACTTAACATAAGGTATATCTCCTTTTTCCATCATCCGTTGGATAATGTTCTTGAAGTTGCCCATATCCTTGTTTATTTGAGAAAGCACATCTTTCATTGCCAGTTCTTCGCTTGCGCTATAGCCAATAAGATCTCCTACAGGCAACGGATTGCTAAAAAACGGGCTGAAATAGGCGTGTAAAAGAGTTACTTCTCCTTTAATAAATTGGGCATAATGAAATGCAAATTTACAGGCCTGCAGGGAGTAATCGGAGAAGTCAATTGGTACTAAAACCATCTTGGAACTGACCACATCCTTTGTTTCTTCATCTTCCAGACTGAACTTCATACTTTCTATGATCTTTAAAGCAGCTGGAAGATCACTTTCTTTAATGCGCACACGCACTCCTGCTGAGACCACCGGTTGAATGAGGTTTACATTGTGGATATATACCTCAATGTCATTGTTCTCCAAAATAGTTTTCAAGATTTGTGCTTTCTCAAAACTATGTATAGCCAAGGTAACTAATTTATCTTCCATAGTTCGTGTTGTATTTGAAGAGAAATGTCCCTGCACACTGGTACAGGGACTTTATAAGGTTATAGGACTAGAAAAAGAAGAGGCATTTACTCTTTACCGGCGTTGATTGCGTCAAGTATAGAAAGTGCCTTATCTAAAATCGTTGTATCATCGAGCAGTACAATACCTCCATCAGGACCCGGCTCAATGTGCACCCCACATGAATTACCACCATCTTTATAATGCTGCCCACCGAAATAATTACGAACAGTATCCACATTGATTCCTAACTCATCTGCGATTTTCTGCGAGCTTCCTGATGGAAGACTGTCTTTAATCTTGCGCAGTTCATTGAATGAAATTGTCTTTGTCATATTCTATCAGTTTTAAGGGTTACTAATTAGATTTGTTGTCGAACTAATCATTTTTAATTACGCAATAAATGTAAGGAAGAAAAAAGACAAGTGCAAACTTTTTTGAATAAAAAGTTTGCACGAAATCACTCTTTTTAGAAAGAGCTGAAATTACCGTTTAATAAAACTTGCTGATAAACCCCGGGGAAAGGGTAATAATCAACACAGAGATGTATAAAACGGCACATACGAAGTAGATGTGTTTCTTTTTATAATGGGTAGGGGTCTCCCCTACTTCCTGCGAATTGTCCGGAAATTGTCTATTCAGATACTTATTAAATGCATATTTGTAGAGCTCATAGATCAATAGGGCTGACAGGATGCCAAAGAGTGCTCCACATACCACATCCAATATATAATGTACACCCAGATATACTCTGGAATAGGTATTGAGGAAAGCCCATGCGAAGGCGGTTACAGTGAAGAGCTTGTTTCGAAAAAGAAGCGCGGTAAAACAGACGATCCCAAAGGAGTTGGAGGCATGACTGGAAACAAAGCCGTATTTTCCTCCTCTATAGTCGTGTACCAACCGCACCAACGATCCTATTACCGGATCTTGAGTGGGCCGGAAACGGGCTACCCAGGGTTTGATAATCGAAGAAGTGACTGTGTCGCATAATACAATGAGGAGCGCTATGGAAAAAACGGTCAGTATGACTTCTTTACGGGGACGGGTAAATAGACAATAAGCCAACGCTACTACCATGGGTATCCACGTTAGCTTATTGGTGATAATCCACATAAATGAGTCCCAATAGGGAGTGCCCTGGGCATTAAGATATAACGTCCATTGCTGATCCCAGCTGATCACTCCCTGCAAGATGGTTTCCATTGTATGATCAGATTACTTCAAAGGAGGAAGATGGTAACCAACCCACACTCCCATTCTCCATCTGGATTTCACTCCAGTCAGACAGTTTGCTTCTGATCTCTACTTTGGTTCCATCATGAAGGATGAAGAGATCGGTACCGCTATTGTCCGGCGAACTTTTCACCGTGACTGAAGGTGCCAATATGATGGCTGTATTTCTGTTTGTCAGTTGTTTGTGCAGACTGTACGCAAAAGAATTGGCGGCTAGCGTGAAATGAAAGAATAAGATGCCCACAAAAAAGGATACTTTCTTTAACCAGCTGATCCGGGAGAATATAAAGAGAACGGTGAATAAGATGAAGAGGATAAACAGAATGATACCCATCACGGCCCATTCGCGCACACTCATTTGCGACTGAACACTGTTCTTCCAGGAGACAAGAAAGAACTCGCCTACAGGTTCAATCTTATCAACGACCTTCGTGCGTGCCAGTTCGAGGTTGAATCGGGCATCTCCGTTGCCCGGATTGAGCAATAAAGACTTTTCGTAATTTAATATGGCACGTGCATTTTGTCCATCTTTGTAATAGGCGTTACCAAGATTGTAATGCAAAGGTGCCGATTCTCCTTCTTTGAGTAGCGACTCATACAGGGTGATTGCTTTCTTGAAATCTCCTTTTGAATAGGCTTCTGCTGCATCGTTTACTGCATTTTGCGCATGACCGATTGTCGAAACAATCAGCAGCAGGACAAGTAATATATTTTTGATTTTCATAGGTCTCTCTCCTTACTTTTTAATAAAGCTTTCCATCTTGTTGATAACATTTACTGTACGCTCGTACAATTTATCCATTGCGTGCTCTTCGTTGCTTGGAGCATATCGTGCAAACTCGCAGGTATTGAGTATTTCCATAAACTCATTGACAAAGGATTGATCTGCACCATTGTTGGTTAGTTCGATGCCCACATTGTCTTTGGTCAGCACAGAAAGAGGCATATTCATCTTGTCGCTCACATATCCCCATAAAGCACGCATTGTCTCTTCATAAAAAGCTTCTTTCTGATTCTCTTTCAGATAATTGGCCGCCTTCTTCAGACGTTTTGATGCCACCTTGTTTGCTTTCTTGTTGCGCATCAGGGCAATATTGGCATTCTCGCTTGCCTGTTTGCGATAAATAAACAGGAAGAGCACAAACAGTGCAAAAGGAATGGCGTAACAGATCCAATAGGTAGCAGTACCAAAGAAATACTCGCCTTGTTTCTTCACACTGAAGTTGCCTGTCTGGATATAACGGATATCTTTACCCAGATACTTCACATCTTCTTTGTTGGTGAAAGAAGAGGTTACTGTCGTTTCGCTTCCTGCTGCACCCGGATCCACATGAATGGAATATTCCGGTGTGGAGAGTGTCTTGTAGCTGTTGCTTTTCAGATCAAAATAGGAATACTCGACGGCGGGAATTGTGAAGTCGCCTGCATGACGCGGAATAGCAAGGTATTCAATCGTTTGTTTACCAGTAACAGAAGAGGCTGTTGTCTTCAGATTGTTCTCAATTTTCGGGTCGTAGAGATCAAAATCGGCAGGGAATTTTACCTCCGGAGTCTTGATAAGTTTGAGGTTGCCCGATCCTGAAAATTCAATGGTAAGAGTAACGGATTCATTGGCTTTAACCACCTTGGAATTGATGGCTGAAGTCATCTTCAGATCTCCTACTGTTCCTGTGAAGGAGGCCGGCTTTCCGGAAGGAAGCGGTTTGACGTTGATATCTACTTGTGGCGTAGAAAGTGTCTTATTCACTTCTGAATAGGAACTGAAGAAATCGTCAAAGATACTTTGCGCACGAGCCTGATTAGCAATTCGGGCCACCACATCAAACGTACCGCTTCTCAGCGTCAGTTTGCCACTGCGCTGAGGGAACAGCAACGTTTGTTTTAAGACAACGGTACGGTAATTTTGGCCGTTATAGTTTTCGAGCGACCATTGTTTCTCGTCAGGCAACGTAATTTCCTGTGCAAGAAATCCATCAAATTCAGGGAATTTAGCACTTTCCAAGCGACTGATGTCTACGCGTGAATACAGTTTGTATGTAACCAGTAACGGTTCTTGTTCGTACACATTACTATTGGAAACAATGGCACGCATGAAAAGATTGGAACTACTTACACCTGCATTGCCGGAAGAAGAGCCGGAAGATGCATTCCCTCCTCCTCTACTATTGGAAGCAGCCTGAGTACCGGCTTTATCGGCAGGCAATACCTTTATTGATAATGAGTTGGACGTATAATTACTACCTTCGATTTTGGCTGTTGCTCCGGGTAACTTATACTCGCCTTCCTTATTCGCCATCAATACATAGGTATATGACATCGTTGTTTGCTTTGTCGTATTTCCATTCACAATAGAAATACTACTTGAAGAGCTAGTGGAAGGTCCCATTAAAACTTCAAAACCTGCAATTTCAGGAATCCTAAAATCCCTCACATCGCGACTATTTGCTGTATAGGTCAAACGAAACTGTTCACCAGACACCACGGCATTGGGAGCTGAAGCGACAAAGGTGATGGCGTCACCGGCAATCGTCTCACCGAAACCGGTAAGAATCAATGCCAAAATACATATTATTAGTTTTCTCATATTCATATTCTTGCTGATATTACCAATCTTTATCTGTTTTGCGACGTTGCTGCTGCTGCATCTGCTGCTCTTTTACTTTCTGCTGCGTATTCTTCTCATCTTGCTGAATAGCCTGAAGCAGTTGTTCCGCATTTTCTTTCGACATATTCTGCGGTTGCTGTTGTTGCTGCTGTTGATCATCCTGCTTTTGCTGTTGCTTTTGCTGTTGATCTTGGTTTTGTTGTTGCTGCTCCTGCTTCTGTTCCTGCTTTTGTTCTTCTTCCTGATCTTGTTGCTGTTGCTGTTGATCAGCGAGCATTTTCTGTGCCAAAGCGAGGTTATAGCGGGTACTATCGTCATTCGGATTCATTCGCAGAGACTGTTTGTAGGCTTCGATTCCTTTCTGCAGATCTTTCTCTTTCAGATAGGCATTTCCCATGTTATGATAGGTAGCAGCCAATCTGGTCTTGTCTTTTTCGATGGCAGACATACTCTCATACTGACTGATTGCCTCTTTGTTTTTATTCTGCCGATAGAGTGAATTGCCCAGATTATAAGTACCCTCGGCTGAACGACCGTTCACTTCCAAACCTTTCCGGTATTCAATTTCTGCGTCGGTGTATTTCTGTTCCTTATACTGTTTGTTTCCCTCACGAATATGCTTCCTCTCCGCTTTCTGAGCAGAGAGCGAACTTGCGACACCGAGTAACACAAACAGGAGCAAATAATGCTTTGTCATAATAGTCCTCCCTTCTTCTTATCAATTGCAAATAGTCTGAAGTTCTTAAATAATCGATTTTTGCGTTCAAGTACAAAAAACTCGGCGATAAGCAGTGCCAATACAAGCCATGCGATTGCTTGAAATTGTTCTTCATACTCTGAATAGACTTTACTACCCACTTCTGCCTTGGACATTTTATTTACCTCTTTGGTGATTATTTTCAACGCTGAATTTGAATTATCAGCGCGTACATATATTCCACCACCGGCTTCCGCAATGCGCTGACAGGTTTGTTCATCCAACTTGGAGATGACTACGTTACCTGTATTATCTTTGCGGAAAGAGTTTGACGCATTTTCAACGGGTATGGGAGTTCCCTGAGGCGATCCGATACCAATGACATGCGTTTTGATTCCCTTCTCCAAGGCTTGCTTAGCCGAACTCACCGGGTCGTCTTCGTGGTTTTCACCATCTGTAATTACAATGATGGCACGTCCGGCTTCAGCTTTCGGACCAAACGAGCGTAGGCCTAAGTCTATCGCCGCGCCGATTGCCGTACCTTGCGTGGAAACGATTCCCGGACTGATGGATGAGAGAAATAACTTAGCCGAGTTAACATCGCTTGTAATGGGCAGTTGCGTAAATGCATCTCCGGCAAAAACGATTAATCCGACCTTGTCATCTCTTAATTCGTCAATCAGCTTGGAAAGCATCTGTTTGGATTTTTCCATTCTACTTGGAGTGATATCCTCTGCAAGCATCGAATTGGATACGTCAAGCGCTATCATGAGTTCAACACCCTCTTTCTTCACTTCCTCTAACTTCGAACCAAACTGTGGTCCCGCTAATACAAATACCATCAAAGTCACAGCTCCCAGCAACAGCCAAAACTTCACATAGTAGCGTGCAAGAGAGGCATCCGGCATCAGTTGTTTGATCAACTGCGCATTGCCAAAATGCTCAAACTGTTTTCTCCTTTTGTAATTATTGAGTACAAAAAAGAGAATCAGAGCTGGTATGAGGAATAATAAATACAAATAATCCGGATGAGCAAATCGAAACATAATCTATTTAATTAAGGTATCGTACGTAATACTGAATTTCTTAATACAACTTCCAACAATAGCAAGCACATGGCCAAAAGGGCAAAAGGAAGATATTCTTCCTGTTTCTTGCTGTATTCTTTTACACTGATCTTCGTTCGTTCCATCTGATCGATCTCTGCGTAGATCTCTTTCAGTTTGGCATTGTCTGTTGCCCGGAAATAGGCTCCACCGGTAGTGCTGGCAATCTGTTTCAATGTCACTTCATCAATCTCGACCGGAACATTCTGATACTGTACGCCAAAAGCTGTCTGAACAGGATATGGAGCAGTTCCCTGCGTGCCAACACCAATTGTATAGATGCGGATACCAAAAGCTTTCGCTATCTCTGCCGCTGTAACAGGAGCTATCTCACCACGGTTGTTGGAACCATCGGTAAGCAAAATGATGACTTTCGATTTGGCACTACTCTCTTTTATCCGGTTGATCGCGTTTGCAATACCTACGCCTATTGCCGTACCGTCTTCTATCATTCCACTCTCCATCTTTCCGAAAAGATTAAGCAGCACGGCATGATCGGTAGTCAGCGGACATTGTGTAAAACTCTCTCCGGCAAAGGATACCAAACCAATATTGTCATTGGGACGTCCGTTGATAAACTCAGCAGCCACATCTTTGGCAGCTTCCAACCTGTTGGGTTGTAAGTCCGCCGCCAACATACTGCTGGAGATATCCATTGCCATAACAATATCAATACCCTCAGTGCTACTGCTCTCCCAGTTGTCCGTCGATTGCGGACGGGCAAGAACGATAATCAAAAGTGTTGTTACAACGAGTCGGAGAACAAACGGCAAGTGACGGAGATAATTCTTCCAGCTTCTCGGTGCTCTCTGAAATGGCTCCAGAGAAGACATCCTTAATGTCGCTTGTTTGCTCCGTTGCTTATACACATACCAAACAACCATCGGAATGAGCAGTAGTAACAGAAATAAATATTTTGGATTTGCAAAAAACATACTCTTCTTAATTTACTTTTTATCAATAGGTTCCTTCGTCGCTGAAGCAGATTGCGGATTGGCCACGCTTTCTTCTGCAACAACCTCTTGCTCTTTTGTCTCATTCACAAAAGTATATGCCTTGGAAAGCGACAAATCATTTTCGTCAGCCAATGGCTTAAACTTCGCAAACTTTACCAGATCGGCAATCACAAAGATTTGATTCAAATGACTCACTGAACTCTTTTCGCATTTAATGGCTGTCAAAGAGGTGACTATCTCGGAAGAGGTCATCTCCGGTGCAGCTATATCATATCGTCTGTCGATATAATTACGCAGAGCATCTGTCAATTGAGTATAGAACTCTTTCTCACGTCCCTGTTGCCAGAGTTTTTCCTGTTTGATCCGATCCAATGCCTGCAAAGCAGCTACATCGGGAGGTAACAAAAGCTCGGGAGGAATGACTACCGTTTCCTTTTTCTTTTTGAGATACTTCCATAGATAATAGCCCACCAGAGTCAATGCACCCATGGTCAACAGTATAAAAAGGATATAGGCGTAATCAGACCAGACAAACTGTGGCTTCAAGACCTCTTTGATATCTGCCAGGTTTTCCACAGAAGCCGAATCAACCGGAACTGTGAAGACTTTCAACATCAACGAATTTGACAACACCGTATCCATCTGCTCTATGGCAATGAAAGGAGGAATGTAATACAAACCCGAATCAAAGCTAGTCACAATATAATCCTGATCAATCTGAATCCGATCGTTATCCAACTGTACCGTATCCGGTTTTTTGATATCCACAATCTCAATTCCCTTCATAATTGTATCCGACAATACAGGTAGTAAAGCCGGATGTTTCTGATCAGAAACTAAAGAGAGATGAAGATTGGTCTGTTTGCCAATAAGCAACAACGAAGAATCCAGTTTGGCCGTAAATATATTTTGTGCTCCCACATTAGCTGATAATGCCAAGGAACCGGCCAAAGCAATCAATTTCAATGAATCTATACCAAATTTCATTTTTTATCTTATCAGTTTCTTAAACTAAACATTCGTATCAAAGCCTTTACGTAATCCTCGTCAGTAGTCATTGACACTGAATCAACTTTTCCCTTTTTGAAGATATCATCCAGCTTATCTTTCTGTTTGACCCACCATTGGTTGTAGTTATAGCGTACAGCAGCTGAAGAGGTATCTTTCCATCCTTCCTCTCCTGTTTCCGCATCCAGTACTTTCACCAAACCGATATTCGGAAGTATTGTGTCTCTCTTATCATAGATCTGAATAGCCACAAGATCATGCTTACGGTTGGCGATTGTAATTGGATCTTTGGTGATCTTACTATCCATGAAATCAGAAATGATAAATGCTGTACAACGTTTCTTCAGCACATTGGTAAGATATTTTAATGCAGCACCTACATCTGTACCCTTACTCTCCGGCTCAAACTCAATCAATTCGCGGATGATGTAAAGGATATGCTTCTTTCCCTTCAGAGGCGGAATAAACTTCTCAATCTTATCTGAAAAGAAAATGACACCAATCTTATCATTGTTCTGTATAGCAGAAAAAGCAAGCGTTGCGGCCACTTCCGTCATAATATCTTTCTTCTGGGCGTTTACCGTACCAAAAAGCCGGCTACCGGAAACGTCAACTAATAGCATAACTGTCAGCTCACGTTCCTCCTCAAAGACTTTGACATATGGCTTATCATAACGTGCGGTCACGTTCCAGTCAATATCACGGATATCGTCTCCATACTGATATTCGCGGACCTCCGAGAAGGCCATTCCTCGTCCTTTGAAAGCG
>JAQUZH010000019.1:14852-22177 GCA_028691445.1 Bacteroidales bacterium
TGATACTGCCCGGCAAAGATATTTCGAGAGAGTCCTCTGGTCTTTATCTCTATCTGCCTTACTTTTTTAAGCAATTCACTTGTTTGCATAGAATCAAGGTACTTCGATCTTGTTCAATATTTCGCTGATAATCTCTTCTGAAGTCAAGTTGTTGGCTTCTGCTTCGTAACTCAATCCGATACGGTGGCGCATTACATCATGGCAAACGGCACGTACATCTTCCGGAATTACATATCCTCTGCGTTTGATAAATGCATAGGTACGTGCAGCAAGAGCCAGGTTTATGGAAGCACGAGGTGATGCACCGAAGTTAATCATACCCTTGAGCGAATCTAATCCGGCTTGCTCCGGATAACGTGTAGCAAAAACAATGTCCACAATATAGCGTTCGATCTTTTCGTCGATATACACTTCGCGAACAATATTACGTGCTTCAAGAATCTCTTCTTTCTTCAGTACCGGAAGTAGTTTGATTGTTTCGCCACTAATATTCTGACGGATGATAGCACGCTCTTCTTCTTTCTTAGGATATCCGATGATTACCTTCATCATGAAACGGTCAACCTGCGCTTCAGGAAGCGGATAAGTACCTTCTTGTTCGATCGGGTTTTGTGTAGCCATTACCAAAAATGGTTTTGGCAATTCATAGGTCTTATCACTGATAGTGACTTGTCTTTCCTGCATTGCCTCCAACAAAGCACTCTGCACTTTTGCCGGAGCACGGTTAATCTCATCCGCCAAAACAAAGTTGGCAAAGATTGGACCCTTCTTTATGATAAACTGTTCGGTCTTCTGACTATAGATCATGGTGCCTATTACGTCTGCAGGCAATAAATCCGGAGTAAATTGGATGCGGCTGTAATCCGCATCGATTAATGAAGCCATCGTTTTAATGGCTAACGTTTTAGCAAGTCCGGGAACACCTTCCAACAGGATGTGTCCGTCGGAGAGTAATCCGATCAATAGAGACTCCACCAAATGATTCTGGCCGACAATCATCTTGTTCATACCCATCGTGATTGCATCGACAAAAGAACTCTTACTTTCAATCCGCGCATTCAATTCGCGGATATCCACTGTTTGATTCATATCCTTTCTTTGTTATTTAATTTAATAATCTATTGCTGAAACGTACAAACCAATATTTCATTGTACGCAAATTCTAATTTATTTCATGCAAAAATACCACCTATTACCGAATGTTAGGGCTGTTTCAGTATAAAAAAGTTTAAGCGCGAAGAAACTCAATTAAGTTAATTTGAAACACTATCTATTTAATACTTTTTTAAAGACACCTATCTGCTCCTCACAATTATAATGTTCATCAATGCGTCGGTAGCAATTTGTTCGTATCTCTTCTCTACTCCAACGATTTTCATAAAGCCACTTTTCTATAATGGCAACAAGCGAGTCGGTATCATTCTCGTGAAAGAAATCGCCGGAAAGTCCCTGTTCGATGGCTTCATATTCAGGCATCTGGGTTACAAAATTGTCATTCGTGACAACTGGAAGTCCATAAGAAAGGGCATGAATAGCGGTTAGTCCTACATTTCCGGGAGAGACACATAACGTGGCATTCTTCAAGTAGCATGCGATTATTTCCTCATCATAGATAGCACCTGTAAACCAGCAACGATCATTCAGACCTGAACTTCGAACACAATCCTTGAGCGTGGATTCCATGGGACCATCGCCAATAACAACCAGATTGCACGGATGTTGTCTGCTGTTCAACTGAACAAAAACATCTATGAGCAAGGACAGCTTTTTCACTTTAGTCTGTCTTCCGATAAACAAAAGTACCGGATCGTCATTGCCAAAATAATTTGAATAGAGGGGTTCTAATGGCAATTCTCTATATCGAAGAGACTTTTTGTAATCCAATGAGTTGTAAACGACAAAGAGCTTATCAGCATTGAAACCTAATCCTTTCATCACGTTTCTCGCATGTTCACTGTACAGAAAAACTCCTTCTTGCATGCCAATCAAAACACGCTGGTTAAAAAGCTTTATCTTTCCAATAGCCGGGTTACTGATGCCGTGTTGCCACGAATAGACTTTCTTTCCCAGAAGAAGACAGATCAGATTAAAGGGTATCAAAGACAACGTATGTGGCTCACCCGATATAATATAGGTATCATATTCTTTTCGGAAAGCAAGTTCAATGACACCCTTTCTCCAAACCCAATTGCCTTTGTATATATTCTTTAATTCACGCTTGAAGCCATGGAGCAGTGAATAATCTATTTTCTCTATCTCTTCTCTCAGGTCTTTCCCGAAATACCAGTCACAATGAAGTTCCTGATCCATCTTTTGGAAAATGGGAGTTCGATAGTGAGGTGCATAGTTGAGCAGGCAACAGATCTTCTTCATGAGCAAATCGTTTATTTCTTTCCGTTACAACACGGACAACCCTTGCCATGTTCTACTACTAATCGCCCCACCTGACGCATCACTTCATCCACGCTCTCTCCTTTTCGCTTTGCATAATCAATTACTTGTTCGCCGTCAATCTTGTTTACCATAAAATAGTTGGAAGAAGGATCTGCAAAGTAACATCCGCACACACTGGAAGAAGGATCCATCATGTAGCTTTCTGTAAGACGTGCGCCAATTCGATCGGCATCCAGTAATTGATACATCAGCGCTTTCTCCGAATGATCTGGTAAAGATGGATAACCAAAGGCTGGTCGAATACCTCTGTAACGCTCTTTCAACAACTCTTCGATGGATAGGTTTTCATCAGGAGCATACCCCCAGATATCCTTGCGAACCTGCAAATGGAGCCATTCAGCCGCAGCCTCTGCCAATCGGTCTGCGATGGACTGAATCAATATAGCCGAATAATCATCACCTGCTGCTTTAAAGGCTTTCTTCTTTTCGTCCAGTCCGATACCGGAAGTCAAGGCAAATAATCCCATGTAATCTTTCTTTGTTCCTTTCGGAGCAAGAACATCTGCTTGAGAAAGTGAAGGAGTACCTGTTTCCATCTGATTACGAAGTGTATGAAACATTCCTATAGACTTTTCCTGATCTTCAATATCATAGACCTCAATATCGTTACCGATCGAATTGGCCGGATAGATACCAACCACCGCATTTACGTGGAGCCATTTCTCTGCTATGATCTTTTCAAGCATCGCTTGCGCATCGTTATACAATTTTGTTGCTTCCACACCTTTCAATGGATCATGAAGAACGTCCGGATATCGTCCTTTGATTTCCCATGCTTTAAAGAAAAAGGTCCAGTTAATATATTGTCTCAAAGCCTGGATATCAATATCCATCAACAACCGGTTACCTAGATTGGCCGGCACACTGATTTCGTTCTGTTGCCATTGTATTATTGGTGCATTGGCGCATGCCTCCGCATACGGAAGCACTTTCTGAGCGGTATTATAGTATGCCTCACGTCGAGTCTCATTTTCTGAACGATATTCCTCAGCAGCACTATCTTTCGTACTTTCAGAAGTTAATTTCATTAAGATGGTCACGCTTTGTGAGGCATCTTGACCATGTATAACCAGTCCGCTGTAGTGCGGAGCAATCTTCACGGCTGTATGCACTTTTGATGTTGTTGCTCCACCCACCATAAGAGGAATTGTGAATCCATTTGCCTCCATCTCTTCAGCAACGTGAGCCATTTCCTCCAAAGAAGGCGTAATAAGTCCACTCAAACAAAGAAAATCCGGTTTGTGCTCTTTTACTGCTTCGATGATCGTCTCACATGGAGTCATCACACCAAGATCAATAACCTCAAAGTTGTTACAAGTCATTACAACACTGACGATGTTCTTTCCTATATCGTGGACATCACCTTTCACTGTCGCAATAACTATCTTTCCTGCCTTAGTAGAGGCACTCCCCTCTTTTTCCTTCTCTATGAATGGTTGCAAAACAGCCACAGCATTTTTCATCACGCGGGCACTTTTGACTACCTGAGGTAAAAACATTTTACCTTCACCAAAGAGTTCGCCAACTCTTCTCATGCCGTCCATCAGTGGACCCTCGATAATCTGAATAGTTGAAGGATAAAGTGGTA
Organism: Bacteroidales bacterium; assembly: GCA_028691445.1. Classification (GTDB taxonomy): domain Bacteria; phylum Bacteroidota; class Bacteroidia; order Bacteroidales; family JAQUTK01; genus JAQUTK01. The sequence goes on from JAQUZH010000019.1 coordinate 18,895, forward strand.
AAGCCTCATGAATATCTTCTTCAATGAATTCTGAAATACCTTTCATTAAGGAATACTTAAGTCTTTCAGATACATTGGTTTTACGCCATGAATCCTCATGTGATTCTTTATTTTTTGTTCCTCCTTTAACCTGGTCAGCTATTGCTAGTAAACGTTCAGTAGCATCCGGACGTCTGTTAAGCACCACATCCTCAACAGGTTCCAATAAATCCTTCGGAATCTCATCGTAGATCTGAAGCATACCCGGATTCACAATACCCATATCCATACCCTCTTTTATCGCATGATAAAGAAATACAGAATGGATGGCCTCACGGACAGGATCATTACCACGAAATGAAAAAGAGAGGTTACTTACTCCGCCACTTACTTTGGCATAAGGAAGATTGTTCTTTATGTAGCGAACTGTATTTATAAAGTCTACAGCAAAGTTATTGTGCTCTTCAATTCCGGTTGCTATTGCTAATACATTCGGATCAAAGATTATATCTTCCGCAGGATACCCAACCTTCTCAGTCAGAATCTTATAGGAACGGGTACATATTTCAATCTTTCTCTCATAGGTGTCTGCTTGTCCTTTCTCATCAAAAGCCATCACCACTACCGCAGCACCAAGACGTTTGATCTCTTCTGCGTGAGCAACAAAAGCATCTTCTCCCTCTTTCAACGAGATAGAGTTGACAATGGATTTACCTTGTGTACATTTCAGTCCCGCTACGATCACATCCCATTTTGACGAATCGACCATAAACGGCAGCTTAGCTACATCAGGTTCGGAAGCAAGGAGTTGTAAAAACTTTATCATGGAAGATTTAGCATCCAGCATCGCATCATCCATATTGATATCGATCACTTGAGCTCCATTATCGACCATGTCGCGAGCTATAGCAATAGCTTCGTCAAATTTCTCTTCACGGATCAATCGGGCAAACTTACGCGAACCGGCCACATTGGTTCGCTCACCTATATTAATAAAGTTGAGCGAACGATCAATATTCAGTGGTTCCAGTCCGGTTATTCGAAGCAGCTTCGGTGTTTCCGGTATAAGATGAGGTTGAGCGGTGGATGCCAGTTTGGCAATCTCACGTATGTGATCCGGTGACGTACCACAGCATCCACCTATAATATTAACAAGCCTATGATCCAGATAAGGTTTGATCTTTTCACGCATAGTTTCTGCTGTCTCATCGTAAGCACCAAACTCATTGGGTAATCCGGCATTCGGATGTGCACTAACAAAAAAAGGAGATTTGCGTGCTATCTCATCAATGTAAGGGATCAACAGATCCGCTCCAAATGAACAGTTCAATCCAACACTCAGCAAGTCTGCATGTGAGATAGAATGAAGGAATGCCTCGATGGTCTGTCCGGAAAGAATACGCCCGCTCTTATCCGTAATAGTACCCGACACCATGATCGGGAATTCTTTCATACTTCTTGCATCCAATTGCTGACGGATTGCATACAAACCGGCCTTACAGTTGAGCGTGTCAAAGACCGTTTCGAGAAGCAAAATATCTGCACCTGCATCAATCAGAGTTCCTACTTGTTCGCCGTAAGAAGCAACATGGTCATCAAACGATACATTTCTTGCACCCGGATTATTAACATCCGGTGAGATAGAAGCAGACTTATTAGTCGGACCTATGGAAGCTACGACAAATGCAATAGATTCCGGATGAGATTGTTGATAGGTATCAATGGCCTCACGTGCGAGACGAACTGATGAAATATTCATTTCTGTTACGAGACTCTGCATCTCATAATCAGCCATCGAAATACGATTCGCATTAAATGTGTTTGTACTGATCAGATTTGCGCCAGCCTCTAAATAGGCAGTATGTATGGCACGAATGGCATCGGGTTGAGTAATGCTAAGTAGGTCATTGTTACCTTTGAGCAAACAATGATAGTCAGCAAATCGTAAGCCCCGATAGTCTTCTTCTGAAAATTTCTTGCGCTGGATCATGGTTCCCATAGCACCATCCAACACCAATACCCTATGGGATAAAAGTTCTTTAATTTGTTGCAGTTTAGACATAGCTCTTTAATATATGATATACAAGACGCAAAGATAGAGAAAAAGAGCTTAAAGACGATAAACATAAGGCTAGAAATAACGGAAGATACGTTTCTCTTATACCAAAAGAGAAGTGGATCCGTCGAAATGGCGCATCCCCTCCTCTTTTCTTATTGACCTATGACCAATTATTTATGCATTATCATAATTGATATGGTGAACCTTTTAAACTAAAAGAACCGGCCACACCGTCAGAGTGATACTGTTGTCCACCACCAATGTAGATATTAACAAGACCCTCTTGCTCAATGAGATTTCCTTTCTCATCAACCATTGCCAAATCCTCTGGCTGCAACAAGAAAGTAACAATCTGACTTTCTCCCTTTTTCAAATGAATACGTTGGAAACCTTTTAAGGCAGAGATCGGCGTACGTTGTTTGCTGGCTGGGTGTGACAGATACAACTGTACCACCTCGTCACCATCACAATTACCCACATTACTCACCTTTACGGATACTTTGATTTGTTCCGAGATAGGATATTCAGCATTATTTGTCAGTGCATCATATGCAAAGCGGGTATAGCTTAGTCCATATCCAAACGGGTATCGCACATCTCCCTTAAAGTAACGATAGGTACGATTTTCCATTGAATAATTCTCAAAGTCAGGAAGATCTTGATCACTCATATAGGTCGTAAGCGGCATACGTCCGGAAGGATTGTACTCACCAAACAACACATCCACAATCGCATCACCACCTGCTTGTCCACCATACCAAGCCTGCAATAAAGCAGAAGCATGGGCACTCTCCCACTCAAAGTTTATGACAGACCCGGACATATTAACAACAACCAATGGCTTGCCAGTCTTTGCTAAAGCCTTCATCAAATCCGTCTGTACGGTTGGAAGACTCATTGTTGTACGGTCACCACCATAAAAGCCAGGAATAGGAGCTTTTCCAGCATCTCCTTCCTCACCTTCCAGCTCAGAGTTTATTCCACCTACAAATACGATCACATCTGCTTTCTTCGCTTTTGCTGCTATCTGAGTAAAAGTAGGAGCGTCTTCTAACGGAGCTACAACACCACATCCAGGCAAATAATCAATCGTAATCTGATCACCAAAACGTTTCTCTAAAGCTAGCTTCGGTGTAACTATTTCGCTTGGGAATCCATTATAATTTCCCAACTGTGTTTTTCCATTATCAGCATTTGGTCCGATCAAAGCGATACGTTTGATCTTCTTTGGATTCAGAGGAAGGG
>JAQUZH010000020.1 GCA_028691445.1 Bacteroidales bacterium
GATCGAAAATGTGAGACAAGATGCTTGCGTCATTGTGGATCAGGAGATCAAAGTAGATGGCGAGATAGGTAAAATGACGGTTGCCGGAGGAAAGTATGCCGTAGGACATTTCGAAATCGGCGAGAAAGAGTTTGAGAAAGCTTGGAACACCATGTGTATGTGGTTTACCGAAAGCGGACACCAACCGGGGGAAGGAAGTACGTATGAGTTGTATTACAACGATCACACACAACATCCCGAACAGAAGTTTATCCTTGACATCTGTATCCCGGTAAAACCGTTGTAAGACAAAGAGAGCGACAGGAAATTTCCCGTCGCTCTCTTTTTTTTCCACTTTCAAAGCCGGAGCTCCGAACGTTATTTCTTTGCTTTCATTTTGGCATCCAGCATCTTCATAAAATATCCCCCTACTACCGAACGTGCTCGGAAGCCAACGCTCTTACCGTCGGTCGTTTCATGCCAGTCGCTCAAAGGCATACGGGTAGTCGTTTCATTGGCATAGGTATGAATAGGATCAATCAGCGCTTGAAAATCTTTCTCATTTGTAGCCATGGTAGCCGTCCAAATGATCCAGTCAGACTTCGTATAGGTCTTGCGACTATCCAATGGCAAACCATATTTATTTTGTTTGGTCTGGTAATAAGCAATCTCTTTCTGTGCGATATCTGTCGAGAAGATTTTGAAGCCAAGCATCTGATCCCACACCAGGTTATACTTCTGGCTCCAGGTGCCAGACTGATCAAATGTCAGTTTGTAGTGATCGCCACCATTAGCCATCGTTTCCCATTTCTGAGCCATCTCTTTAGCGGCAGAGAGATATTTGGCAGCAATCTCTTTCTTGCCCAGCATGTCAGCCAGTTTGCCATAGCCCGCTACACCCATGATAGCCTTGATGGAAAGGTTGGTATTATGAGCAAAATGTCCTGCGAAGTCATCGGTACAAAGCTGGTTGGCGGGATCCAGACCCTCCCCAATCAGATAATCGGCCCAAACAGTCAGCACATCCCAATGCTTCTTCGCATAGTCTGCATTGCCTTCTATCTGTGCAATCGCAGTCGTAAGAATCAACATATTGCCACTCTCTTCCACCGGCATATCACCACCGTATGTTTGTCCGTTAGCCAACGGATAGGTGCCTACATCGTGTGCTGCAAAAGGTTTTGTCCACTTGCCACTCTCACTGTAGTAGAAGATAGGATTGAGCATCCCCTTTAACAGGTTCGGATTGTAAACAAGGAATAAAGGAGCAGAAGGATAGGTTACATCCACTGTTCCGATCGAACCGTTGCTAAAGTTCTCTTTCGAGAAGAACAACAGGTCGCCTGCCTCATCTTGCACTAACTTATGTGCTGCAATTGCCTGGCGATACGAAAGAGCACACAGTTCGGCATACTTTTGTCCGCCGGCTTTTTCAGTCTCTTCTATCATGTCGGTATTAAACGCTTCGCAACGCTTCATGATAGAAGCATACTCTTTACTTGCTTTCTCAAACTGTTGATAGATGGTTACTTCGCCGTTCTTCTTCCAGTAAGGCATCAGGTTCTTCTCAAAATACTGAATGGAATAGAGATCGTCGTATCCCAACATCAGGAAGCCATTATTGGACTTAGAAGAGATCTGGCCCAGATTACGGGAATAAGCCAACACCGTTTTCTCTTTTTTCATTTCCGAAGAGGTAGCGGTAGAATCAGAAGAGATCATACCATTGGCTGCAAACTCTTTCTTCATCGCACGATATTCGCCCAGATTCATCTCCACGTTCTTATCCCACTTAGCGGACATATAGAAATAGCCCCAGTCCATACGCAGATCATCTCCCCTCTTTTGCAGTACCGGTTGTTCGATCGTGCCTGTCTTGAGATAGGTCAGTCCGTTCTGATCCTCGATCATCTCAAAATTGACCGGCTGACTCTCCTCATTCACAGCCCACTGCGGAGTTGTTTCGAAATAGATCTGTACATCATGCGACTTCGCATCGGTAGCTTTGACCTGATAGGTTAGATAGTTCACCGGACGGGTCATCAACTCCAGATCATCCATCAGCAACGGTGCAGTGAACACCAAAATAAGTTCGACGGGGCCGCACTCAAAGGTATAGAAGGTCTGAGTAGGAAGCACATTGGCTGATTTTTGTACTGCGGTAGTCGTAAACGCGTCCTGATTCTTTTCTTTTTCAAACAGTCCGAAATCCACATACGAACCACCGGTCGTATTAAAGCAATGTGCCACAATGATATTTTTTCCCGGCTTCAAGGTTGCTTTCACCTCGTCAGAGAGTTGCACTAATACATTTTTTTTCCATACATAGCCGGTTTTCACCACTTCGATTCCATTGATATAGAGTTCGAAAACATCGTCGTGTGAATAATCCAGGAAGATATCTTTGTCTTTCAGATCTTCAGTGAGTTCAATTGTTCTTCTCACCCAGATATCTTTCGTATTCCATTCAGTTGAGATATTCGGCTCATCACGGGTACCAAACGCTGCTTTTCCCTCCTGCCAGGCTGACGCATCGTAGTTCAGTTCCTTCCAGGCACCTTTTGGTTCGTTGTTGGTATATTGCGCATCCCACTTCTCAGTAGCCGCCGTAGGTATGATCTCCTTCATAGGAAGTTTCTCGACGCCCATAAAGCGATAGCACTGACCATCCACACGAAGTGCACCGATCAGAGGAAATTCCGTTCCAGTCCAGTGTCTGACCGGTTCATCATAGAGTTTGTCTGAAAAATGCCAGGCACTGAAATAGGGATCCACCGTTACCAATGGATAGGCCGGAGCACGTAAAGAGTTTTGCTTAGTCGCAGTAACAGTCACTTCACTGGCTTTCTCCTGCTGGCAAGAGAACAATGCGAGTGCGCCAATTAAAAGGAGAGAGAGGCTCTTTTGCATAATTTGAAATATTGGTTATTACTAAATAAGGTACAATCAGGATATTGTCATTTATTCGGCAAAGATAGATAAAAAAACAAGCTCCGCAATAGTAATCTATAGCAGAGCTCGCAGTAAGAATATTTAATGCGACTAGGTGAAGGATCCAAACAAATGAGCGGCTGAACACACTACTCATTCCTCAGAGTTAGTTCTTTTTATACCCTTGACGAATTTTCTTTCGGTTGAGTGTAAATAAAGGCAGATACAAGAAAACACCCAATAGAGAGAAAGCCAGTCCACCGATAGTTCCTGCTGCCAAAGGGAACCAGAAGGCTTCTTTTTGTTCTCCAATCATAAAAGGTATAAAGCCCAATATGGTAGAGATGGTCGTAAGGAAAACCGGCGTGATCTTCGCGTTCCAGGACTTGAGGTACGCACGCATCGGGTGATAATTGGGTCTTCTCTTCATGATATTATTATATTCATCAATGATATAGATGCAGGCATTGACCGTGATGCCCGAGAGTAAGACAAACGAAGAGAATCCGCCCTGATCGAAGTTTAATCCAAACTGATAGAAGGTAAGGAAAACGCCAACGAAAGCAACGGGAATGACAAAGATCACAGCTAATGACTGTTTGGTACTATTGAATAAGATGCTGGTGATAAACCAGATAATCGTCATAACCAATAATATGAGCAGATACTGCCTCTTCTCAGTAGGCTGCCAAGACTCACGATCGGGCTCTTTGATGGTATAACCCATCGGAAGCATGTCGGTAAAGTCTTTTTCAATTCTTTTCACGACCTTACCTTGCTGATTGTTCGAACCGGTATATGCATACTGCAAACAAAGGAGATATTGCTGATCTTCTTTCACTACATCCTGAGCCATCTTCCCTTTTTCTATCGTGGCTACTTCGACCATCTTTGTGTGGTTCGAACGGTTACCGATGGGAAGGTGCATCATGTTCCACACATCATATTCTCGCGACTGAGTGGCATAGAGTTTGATCGCTTCGCTACCTTCTGAGGTCGAAAGTGACCCCACCCGCTGCCCATGTACAAACATCGGAGTGAATGAACTGAATAGTTGTTGCGGGGAAAACTGGTTTTCTATCAGACGACGGCTGTCAATATCGGTGAAAAACTCGCTATAATCATCTTTTATCATCTGAAACTCCGAATTAATCAGCACCTCCGAGATGCGGCGATAGGTCAACAGTGTATCCTTTACCTGCAAGGCATAGTCATAAAGCTGATCATAATTGTAACCGGCCATAAGTAACTTGCTTTGACCGCTCCACTCGGTTACCTCATTGGATAAGGATCGACTGTCGTCCAATCCGGAGACAGTCCAGCTACCACTTCCTAACTCTATTCCTTTGTAAAACGCATCCTGCTTAAACTGATATGGAAAGCCTGAGTTCTGATTTTCCTTTGTAAAGTAAACCCGAAAGTATGTACGACGAGGACCTTGTACGTTTGTTTCAAATCTTTTGATACCCTTGAATGTGCTCAGATAGGACTCCATCTGTACGGCGAGATCATTCATTTGTTTGAGCGTCGAACCGTTGGGAAGTGTCGCCGTGATATACACAACCTTTTCTCCCATCTCGGCTTTGCCGTAGTTTCCTTCACTTACCTTCTGTACAAAAAGACGCAGTGTTCCCCCTGTCCATTTAAAAATCTCGGGCAATACTTTCTCAGTAAAGGAATTTCTTCCATTCATTACTCTATTGTACATCAGAGCAAACTCAGAATCACTCTTTATGAACTTTGGCAACTGAAAGAAAGGCAATCCAAACGAGAAGAGCAGGACCAATACGGTTACAGTCCGCCATCGCATCAAAAAGTAAAGCGTTCGTTCATAGACCGTTGTTATTCGAGCCATCCACCGCCTTACGAAGATGCTCTTCACTTTCTTCTCACGCTCTTTCATGGCAATCTTCTCCATCAGAGAGGGCACCAGAAAGAGAGTCGTAAACAGTGAAACGGACAAATTAATAATGATAACCTTGGAGAAATCTTCGAGGTTCAGGCGAATGGATTCATCCAAGAAGAAGACAATAGAGAGTGCTGCAATGGTCGTAAGGGTTGCGGCCAACAAGGCAAGAAAGACTTTGCGGTCTTTGTGAAACATCAGATGGTTGACCATCACGATGGTGTTGTCCATAATCAGACTCAGCGAAAGAGTGATGCCTGCCAATGAATAAATCTGTATCTCTAATTGGAACAGATAATAAAAGAGGAAAGAAATGGCCAGATTAATGAGTATACTGATCGAAATAAGATAGAGATAACGAAAACTACGGGTAATAAGCAGGACAAAAAGCAAAAGGAGAAGCATGGTGAGTCCGGAACGAAAATAAATGCTATCCAACGATTCATTGATAAACTCTGTCGTATCGGTACTCAGAGTCATTCGATAGCCTGCCGGTGCATGAAGCGCCAATTGCTCCATCTTCTCTTTGATCTGCTTCGAGAGTTTCAGCTGGTTGGCATTTTCATCTGCTGTAATCGAAAGGTAGACCGAGTTCATTCCGTTGACGCGATAGTATCCCGTGGGCTCTTGTTCGCGACGACTGACCTTTACCAGACGCTCTAGTCCGATGGACTCGTTACGGTTATTTCGTACTGTGATCTTACCGGGATCAAAAGTTTCTTTCATCCCTTCACCCGAGAGGGTGAGTCTGATCATCCGTTCGTCGCCTTTCGGTGATTGCCAGCGAACAGTACCCAAAGCCATCTTTTGTAGATATTGCTGAATGGCTGTGCTAATATTTCCCACTGTCACTCCTGCCGCAGAGAGCTGATCGAGGTCATATTCGAGTTGCCACTCCATAGGGGTTGCTCCTGATACAGTGACTTTATAAACCCCTTCGAGCTGTGCCAATTCCGGTTGTATCCTTTCTTCGGCATATTGACTGATGTAATAGGGAGTGGCGGGAGCATTTAATAGATAGGTCATGAAAGGAGCATCCGCCTTTTCATCACTTCGTTGCGCATAGATATAGGGATAAGTCACTGATTCTGGCAACAACGCCCAGGCCTGCCGGATGAGTGTGGAGACTTCAAAACGTGCCATCTCTACATTCGTATAACGGTCGAGTTCAAGCGTGATATTTCCGTACCCGTTTGAAGATTTCGAACGAATCTTGCGCAAACCTCTTACCCGCGACAACATCCCCTCAAGCTTTGATGTGGCCTCCATCTCTACTACCCTCGCTGAATTATCGGGCATGGAAAATCCAACCGTAAGGGAAGGCAGACTGCGCGAAGGTGCCAACTTTACAGTGAGCAACGGAAGCACGGCAATACCGAGTAGAGCGAGACAGATAAAGGGAATGATTGTACGCATCTTATTCTATTTACTAGTATCGACAACGTCACTTTTTCTATAAATCGCCCAATAGGCCAACGGAATCATAAACAAGGATACGATCGTTCCGATGACCATGGCGCCAATCATGGCAATAGCAAGGGGACTTTGCAGTTCGCTACCCATATCTTTCGTGAAAAGAAGAGGAACCATGCCAAGGACCGTTGTAAGCGAGGTCATGACAATAGCGCGCAAACGACGATGCCCAGCCTCATGGATCGCCTGCATAAGCGGCATTCCTTCTTTGCGAAGCTGATTGATCACTTCAATCTTCAGGATGGAGTCATTAATCACGATACCGCAGGTAATGATAATACCAATTGCTGACATCAGGTTGAGTGTGTGTCCACAGATGTATAATATGACCAGCGCACCTGCTATGTCAATCGGAATCTCGGTCAGAACAATCAAAGGCTGCAAGAAACTCTCAAACTGCGAAGCGAGAATAAAATACATCAGTAACAACGATACAATGAGAATGATAACCATCTCGTGCATCATCCGCTCATTGGCAAAGAAACGTCCGGAGAAAGCAATATCAAACAAACCTTGTTTACGCACCTCGTCACCTGCTGTCGTCATCAGTTTCTCTGGTTTATCAGCTTCAAAGTAAGTGATCGGAATATACTCGTCTGACTTACCTGCTGAGATATTTTTCAACTCCTCTGAGGGCGAGATGCGCACCAGCTCGCGCAATGGAACCGGATAGACACTCCCATCATTGCCACGGCGCGTATCCACCAATGTTTCTGCCAGCAAACGGTTGATCGTCTTCTCTTCACCGACTAAGGTGATAGGCAGATACTGTTGATAAGAGTGCAATGTGGTTATATTATTGATATTAAAAGCAGTACTTAGCAGCGAAACTACTTCATTGTAATCGACATTGTAAAGCATCAACTTCGCACGGTCAACCGTCAGGTTCAGCTGATTATCAAAAGTAATACCGGACGACCGTTCATTTGTTCGGGAATTGATGCGCTGTTCCAATGAACGGATTGAATCAGCCTCCGGGATTTTCTCACGGTTACGGGCATAGAGTTCAACTGTAAGTTCCGGTTCGCCGGTAGAAAAGATCTTCTCAAACAAGGTAGCAGGTGGTGCAAAAGAGAAGGCCGCATGAGGATACTTGCCGGAAATCACCGAACGAAGGGAATCTTCAAGGGGCTTGATGGCTTCAGGAGAAGCTGTTTTCACATACAGCTCGGCTTCCGAAGAAGATAGCTCGATATCACGGTTGAGTAAAAACTGTTGCTGTCCCACAAAAGCTGAGTGTTCGGTTACTTCCTTGCTTTCGATTGAGCCTAAGATGTCGCGTACCCTACGCACACTTTCATCCAGATGGAGATTTTCATTCCAATCGAGGTGAACAAGCAGTTCCTGCTGATCTATCTGCGGCATACGTTCTTTGCCTATAATATAAAACATCAATACGCAAATTGGAAAGACAGCAATGAATATCAATGTATTGATCCGTTTGTGCCGGAAAGTATATAGAATGCCGGCATGGTAGTAACGCTCCATTCCGGTCGTAAGCTTCGAGTTATAATAGTTAAACCGATGAACAAGAGCATCTACGATTACTCCAAAACGTTTCTCGGTAGGAGGTCTCTTCACCCTTTGCACCGAGTATGCCAGTTTGTATACAACCGGTAAGAATACGATTCCGGTAAAATATGAGACGAGAAGTCCTATTGTAATTGAGAAAGCCTCATCGGAAAATAGCGCACCGGCTATCCCACTCATAAAGACCAACGGTGCAAAGACAGCAACAGTGGTAAGTGACGAACTGAGCATCGGAGTGATAACCTCCTCGGCACCTTTGCTACATGCCTGATCAACCGAAAGCCCCTCTTCCCTGTAGCGGGTAATATTATCGGTCACTATGATGGAGTTGTCTATCATCATACCAAGGGCGGTAATCAATCCGGCCAGCGAAATGATATTCAGCGAACGTCCAAACAAATAAAAGAAGATAGCACAGATAACAATCGAAACGACCATACTGCTACCTATGATGAGAGACAACTTCATATCTCCCATAAAAATGAACGATACGAAGAGGATGAAGATGAAACTTAGCAACATGTTCTGCTGTAAGTTGGTAATCGTATAGTCAAGTAGTTCTGTCTGATTACGTGTCACTTCAAAGTCTATATCCGGATTTTGCGCACGAAAATAGTCAAGAGTCTCATTGAGCGACTTCTTCATGTTATCCATGTTCTCCTCGCTCTGTTTGATGACAGCAAGAGTGACTGTTCGCTTATTATTGGCCAGAGCCACACCGGTTTGCCGCTGAGCTACTATTTCAATATCTGAAATATCTTTTAGTCTGAAGACACGGTCATTCTTACGCAAAAGAATATTATCCACATCTTCCGGTGAACGCAGAATGGATGAGAACTTGATGTTATATTCGTAAAATCCGTCACGTACCTTCATGCTTCCAGGTTCAACATTGTTGGTCACCAGGGCGTTTTTGATATCATCGGGGGTAATGCCGGAAACCTGCATGATCTGCAGATTGGGACGAAGCTGCAACTGGTAATACACCACTCCTGTAATGTCTGCCATCACGACTTCCGGAAGTTGCTCGATGCGTCGTTTGATGACTGTCTCGGCCAGTTCGCTCAACCGTAAAAAGCCCAACTCGTCATCAGCACCTTGGTTCCCTTTTACTTTTTGAGTCATGTTGACATAGAAAACAGGAATATCAGTGGTATTGGACTTTACAACACGAGGACGTTCCACATCGCGCGGCAAACCGCTCATGGCAAGGTCTATCTTCTCATTGACCTCAATAAAAGCCAGATCAGTGTTTGTTCCATAATCAAAGGTAAGCCGAATCAGCGCTGATCCGTCCCTGGACTGGCTACGAATGTCGCGCAACTTGCCAACCTGAAGTAATTGATTACGTACTGGTCTGACGATGTTATTTTCCAATTCACGCGCTGAAGTATTCGCGCCGTTGATCTGCACGGTTATTTCCGGAATATCAATATTCGGCAATAAGGAAACAGGCAAAGTGAAATAGGTTACCGCACCTAATATAAATAGTGCCGTAAAAGACATAAACACCGCAATGGGACGTTCAATTAAGTATTTAATCATAGCATTTGGTCCTCAAGCCTCATTTAATGATGGATACGACGGACTCATGAGCTAGATTGAAATTCCCCTCCACAATCACAGAATCACCGGGGTTCAATCCGCTAACAACGACTTTTTCTGTCGCATTTTCTTCTCCGGTCTTCACATAATTCCAGAACGATTTTCCTTCTCTATATGTAAATACCACTTCACGTCCGGTACGCAACACTATAGCCGTTTTTGGAATGACAAGTTGATTGGGAATGGTTCGGAAAACGCTTACCTGCGTATTCATTCCATCAAACAATTTGCCATTATTGGTCAAAGTGGCACGCAGATGCACTTGTCCGTTATCATCCACCACAGGATTGATTTCCGAGATGTGCCCTGAAAGCTGTTCGCCGGGAGTAGAATAGGGCGCAATCTTCACTTCATCACCCTGTCTGATCATACCACTTTCGCTTTCAAGTACGGTAAAGCGAGCTTCTAACGTGTTAATATCTATCGGCGAACAGAATGGTGCCGAGCCATTGACCTGATCGTATTCCTTCACATCCAGATTAGCAACGACTCCGTCAATCGGCGCACGCAACACAGCGTTTATCCAATCTTTATCTGCCAAAAGGAAAGCAAGTCTGGCCTGTTCATAACCGCTTTTTGTATTGACAACATCCATTGTCTGTGGCGGCACATGGGCGGAATCTTTAATAGCATATCCCCGGCTGATCAGCTGTTCCTGTAAAACAAGTTTTGCGGATGCCAACCGATCTTCCGCCTGATCGCGAGCGACTTTAAGACGAAACGCATCCAATTCAGCCAGCACAGTACCCTTTGATACCCGATCACCATTCTTTACATATACTCGCGACAGTTCGCCGGATACTTTAAAGGAAAGGTCTACCGCTTTCTTGGCATATAGCTTGCCGGTACTAAGTAACTCTTGTCTGAATCCTCCTTCTGAAAGTAACACGACTTTCACCTCCGGAATACCTGTCGATGCAAGTTCATCTACTTTGCCTTCTTTCTTGGAGCTATCGTCTTTCTTTCCTCCACAAGCAAAAAGAAAAAGAGAAAGCAACAGCAGACCAAAAGTACCGAACTTAAGATGTTTCATGTTCACACTGCAATTATTTAAAATTTTTCATACTATCAGAACTATCTTATCTTTGGATGAAAGGTTACGATGAAACTACATTGTTATCGCTTCACCTTTCCGATCAGAACCACATTGTTGTCATTTTCGTTCAATGATTTACTTAACGCCTGTACTCTCTGACGTACCTTAGGATCCATCTTCTTGTTTGTAACCAAAACCTTATCCAATGTCTCTTTTAAATCCATCGGATCAGAATTGGCAATATAATATCCATTGCGAAATAAAGGGGTCCACTTGCCCAAGGAAATACCCCCCAGAAAATCATTGATGTATTCCACATAAGATCCTTTGAGTGTCTCCTTATTGACTACAAAAGCAGCAGGCTCTGTTCCTTCTGAAGAAGTTGAAGTTACTTGTTTCATAAAGGAAAACGCGCCTAGATAATAATGTGGCAGTTCGGTATAGCTAAGATATGCGGATCCTTCCAATTTCAAATCGAAAGTAAAACGGGGCTCCAAACGATTGGCTTTCGTATTGTAATGAAAAAGAGTATCCGTTTTCCGTTTCCATCTCATGAAACTAACATCGTAATCCGACGTATTTTGTCCCAATGAAACTTCATCACTAAAATCGCGCGGAATAGCAAGGTGGGCTGGTTTCACCGATTTAATCACTTTCCCTTTAAAGTCTTGTTGAAAGACGATCGCCGGAAGACCCTCAAAAGGAAGAGAAGTGACTGTGATCAGCGATCGTGCCGCGTCAACCTGAAAAGCCCCTTTGGGGATAGACATCGCCAATGGAATCGAGGGATAATTTCTACCTTTTAAATCGTAAACCAAAAGATGACGGGCATTCCATGGTAAGATATAAATCCGGTTATTCTTCTCATCCAACTGATCATAATAGGTATTCAGGTATTCTCCCGGACCTTGACCATAACTGCCAATCTTCGCAACAAATTTTCCTTTACGGTCGAAAAGTTTGTATGGCACTTGTTTATTGTTACTCACTAAAATATACTTTTCGCCAATGATTGGACGTACAGACCCTCCAACCAACGCTGCGTCAGCATTGTCCAGGCGAATGACTTCAAGTCCTTCAATAAGTTCGCTCAGGGGAAATTTGATGGTATCTTTCAGCGACTTCGGATTACACGAAACCAATGTACCTTTTGGTAATGTAATCTTCTTCGCAACGACCGGTTTATTATCCAAAGAGGAAGCTCCAATTATCGCAGGCATACAAAGTGTAAAACAAATCATTGCCACAACTTTCTTTTTCATATTCATTTTTTTGAAGTTTGAGATTATCCGCAACAAAGATAGAATGAAAGATCCGAAAGGCAATAAAAAAGCAATGGACATTTTCACCCTTACCAAAACAGCTCATATATCTATAATTCAAATACTTACACACTTATTCAAGACGAGTCTTTATGGACATTTTTTCATGAAGAGAAAAAATAACCCCAAAAAGCATCTGGATGAAGAAAAAAAGCCTATACTTCGTCAGAATTCTTGAAGTATCATATCCAATGATTTACTTTCATCCAGAATTCCCAATCGATCTTTCTTGATACGATACTTCCGTTTGATAATCGCCGACGGTGACACACAATAAATATTGGAGAGGTCTTCAACACCAAGACGAATCTTTACCAAACAGCAAAAACGAATATCATTCTCTGTCAACGTTGGATAACCATGCTTAAGCCGCGCAGTAAAATCATTGAAACCTTTGTTGACACTCACTATAATTTGGTCCCACTCCTTGTCAGACACCTCTATCTTTTGTTTTTCCTGATCAGACACTTCATGTTGTTGCCTTATTTTCAAAATAAGAGGTATATTTCGAAGAAGCATTTCACGAAGCTCCCCGGCAATTTTCGCATGTTCCATTTCATTCGCCCGGAACTCTGCAACCACTTTCTCACTAAACAATGTTCGGCGTTCCTGCTTTAGTTGTTCAGCCTCCATCTTCTGCAACTCAGCCTGGTGACGGGCATTTTCCATCTGACGCCTACGTTTTTCCCGCTGATATAAGAAGAGACTGACAAAACCCACCAAAAGAAACGATAAGAGTACAAACAATACCATAACTTCGGTTGATTTCTGTCTTAGTCGCATGACATTGAGTTCGTTAGTCAATTGCAGCTGCTTGAAGTTTTGCATTTTCTCATTGTATGACAGTTCTGACAAAATCAATCTATACATTGCCTCCTTCTTCTTTTTCAGATAATAGACCTCCCCCGGAGATTCATAGAAGTTGATTAATTCATACAATCGTTGAAAAGCCACCTCAGCTATATATACCGAAGGAGCTTCTGATGCCAGTTGATAATAGAATCGAGCAGAATCAGGACGGTGCAATGATAACCATATATCACCACGTGCCAAAAACTCATAGGGCAGATCAACTCGGCTTCTCCTGTACTTCTTGATTGAATCAATAAAGCCTATGGCTCCGATTGTATCTCCAAGTTCCAGATAAAGTCTTTCGCAGAGTTCTCTATTAGTAGACTTCAGGGAATAAGAAAAAGGAGCATGTCTAAGAAGCTGGTCCAACTCATTACACAAAGAGATAGCTTCACGTTTACGATCATTATTTTTCAATGTTTCAATCATCATTGGAATACAATCCACTATCCAATTGGTATCTTTCTGTCTATAGGCTATATCAAGCGCCTTATTATAACAAAACAGCTGTTCATCCGGATTGTCCAGTCTTTCAAAAGCAGAAGCCTTGTTTTTGTAGAGATTGTAACACAAAGAGTCATCACTTCTTTTTAAAGCAAGTAAAGAGTCCGCAAAGAAAAGTATCCTCTCGTATTGCTTTCGTTGCAACATATTGATCACTTTACTGACTTGCACACTTCTCCACCTAGAAACATCTCCCGACTCTTCGAAACAGGCATCACAGATTTCGAGCAAGGAATCAGGAGCCACCCCTCTACTATTAATGATCAGCGTATAGCACAAATAATTATAAATACCCTTTTCTTGACTATTGAATCGTTCCGGATGATTTATTTGTTGCAAATAAAAGGAAAGACTATCTGGCGAAGAGAGTTCAGCTTTTTGGAGCAGTTCACCCTGTTTCGTACAACTCAATGCCATAAAGCATATCAGCAGATAGAGGAGGCTTCTTTTGACTTTCATGATTCGATGGTATTCGTATTTCGCTCCTATTTCTTCAACTTTGATATCATCACGAAAAGATTGTGTTTATTCTCATCAATACTCTCCACCAAAGCCTTCAGTTTTTCCTGTTTCTCAGGATAAAGCGGATTCTCTTTAAACCCGACTTCTTCAAAAAAGTCTTTTATATCAGCGGCATCATAAGCACAGAGAACATATTGTCCATCCAGCGAAATTTCTTCGACATTCTGAACCATTCCACCGTCATAATCATTGTAAAAGCCGGTTTGTGTCTTTCTGAAGATTTTCTTAAACAGCTTTTTATCCGGTTCCTTAGCATAAGCAGTCAAAGCAACCCGTATACGATCATCCTTTTTATCATAGACCAACGTGAACATATTAAAATAGTATGTTTTCATAAAGAGAAAACGATCGTTTTCAAAAAACTGGGCAGCAATACTATTATATAGTTCGGGACCGAATTCATCCACCAGAAAATATTCCTGTTTCATGGTATACGGGCCCCAATCCAAAAAATAGCGCATCCGTAATTCATCGTTCACCAACTCAAAGATGGTATCATTGAATGCTTCGCTGAAACAAACCAGATCATGATATTTGTACAGACGAGGCATATTATCATCAAAGCTATTGGTAACCGCAAAGTCTTCATGTTTATAAAGTTTGGGACGGGGAAAACTTTTCTCCACTTTACCCTCTTTGTCTAAAATCACCAGACGCTCGTTGACGTCAAGCCAAGTATTGGGATTATCAAGTGCAACCCGGTTACTGTCCAGAGCAACCAGTTGGGAAGGATATGCGCATTTTCTTGATCGAATAAACTCTCCTTCAAACGTATATTCGTTGACCTTGCCGCTGCAAACAATGTATAACCTTTTCTGAGATTCATCTACATAAAGATTGTAAGCATCACTATATTCCCCCGGGCCTGACCCCTGACGCCCGATTGTGCGAATAAGATTGCCCTGATGATCATATTGAATAACTGTTGAACATACCACAAAAATGTAATCTTTAGACATAAACATGCGTGGGCCAGGACAACCGATAAACACCTCCTGCTTCCCGTTACTTGTCTTCAACAATACATACTCCACCTCATCTGCAATATCTGAAAGTCGGAGGAGATCTGTTGTATCTTTCATCTTTGTTGTCAGGTCTGCCCTTTTTCCGATATTATTTTCAACATACTCACCAACCTTCAACACTTTCGGAGTAGAAAACACAAAAGTAGAATCTTTTGTTTGCGCCGCATCGGTCGCATTCTTTGAGCCACAGGAAAGGAGTATTGCAGGCAAGATCAACACCAGAGCTACAACACATAACCAATTACTTTTGCTTCCAATTTCCATCTTTGATTAGTTTTTATAATTACAGACTCTCATATACAGTTCGCATCGCACGTTCCATCACTTTTTCTGAATAGACATTTTCATATCGTTCCCGGGCTTTACGGCTCATCGATGCACGCATCTCCTCATTTTCAAGGACACAACGCAATTTATCTTTCAACAAGTAAATATCCACATCCGCCTGGTAATTTTGTTCAATGACCGGAAGTTTCAAACCGGTTTCTCCTTCGATGATCATCTCATCCAGTCCGGAAGAGTTGGTGCCAATAATTGGAAGTCCATGCATCATCATCTCAATACCGACATAGCTACATTGCTCGTGAAAAGATTGCATGACCCCCACATCAGCAAGGGCATACAATTCGTACAGCTTAGCTTGTTCCAGACGTCCCGTAAAAAGGATAGAGCCACAAGTTTCTTCTGCTACTTCCAGATAATAAGAGAAGTCGCCCTCTCCCACCATGACCAAATGACAATCCGGATACTCCTTTTTCAGTTCCTTGTATACTTTGATGATATGCACAACCCCCTTTACCTGATCCAGGCGTCCGGCAAAGAGGATGATCTTTTCAGAGAGATCCAGAGAATACTTTTTTCTGATGTTCAACAATTCTTCGTTGGAACATACTTTACGCTCATCTTTCAAACCATTGTAAACCAAAGAGAGCTGTTTGGCATCAATACCTGCAATATCTGTCACCACATCATAAGCAAAACGGCTCAAACAAAGCACACGGTCCACCTCCTGAAAAAGCATCTGCTCCTGATGGAAGTCATTCCGGATACATTTGGCTGATAAAGTGCCCCACACTCTAATATCCTTGAAGAGGATCTCTTTCAGATAATTGGTACTTCCGGACAAAGAAAAAATCCAATTAAAATAATGGATTGAATAGAGAATCAAACAGTTTGGAAACAAATGTCGAAGTTCGCCGATCATCTGATGCTGGAGGTGCGCATTGAGATGAAACAAGGCCCGTTCACCGTCATCTTCCACAAGATCGCGTAGTGTATATGCGATACTCTTAAAATAGATGGAAGTTTCCGTTTTCTCTTCTATGCCCGGCAAAAAATAATGGATCACCCCTTCGTCATCTGTTTCGAAATAAGGATCAATAAGATCTGAGACCAAATGCACGATGCTAAATGAATACCCACATGAAGCTGCACAGACACCTAAAGAGCGCACATACGTGCCCACTCCATAGATACCAGCACGGCTGGTTTGATCTGAAATACAATATATTTTCATTCTGAATCTACTTCCATTTGACGATCTTTTTGATGGAGATAATCCGAATAGGTTTCATAGACAAACTCCCTCAAAGCAGCATATGGAACAGTACCCTCATTGACAAGTAAAATCAGTTGTTCCATCACCAAACTAAGTTTCTCGTTTTCCTCTCCAAGTATCCCCATCACATATTCCAGGAAATCATAATAGACCTGACTAGCCATGGCTGACATTTCTACACTGCGCGTTCTGATAAGCTGAGTTTCGGATTGCCTATACGAATGAATGCAAACCGGAAGATTTTCCACCCCTCCTCCCGCTTTAATAATTTCCACCCACAATCTGAAATCCTCCGCATAAATGGAGTCCTGACTATACTGAAGCTGATGAGCAATCAGAAACTCTCGTCTTAAAAAGACAGTCGGGTGACTCATCGGGTTCTCTCCATGAATAATATTCAGTACAATTTCATTATACTTGCAGGGAAACGCGCGGTAAGTTGTCGGATGTCCCACCCCAAAGATAGTATGCCAAGATCCACAGAGAACAATTTTCGGATGCGACTCCATAAAATTATACTGCGTGGAAAGTCGTTCAGGACTTGAAATATCATCCGAATCCATATGAGCAATATAAGTTCCCCGGGCAGCATTGAGACCTTTGTTAAGAGAATCGATGTAGTCGTGCTTGTTTTCAATAATCCGTATCCTCGGGTCCGTATAACTTTTTAGAATGGAAAGTCCGTCATCAGTTGATCCATCATCCACAATAATGAATTCGAAATCCTGAAAACTCTGATTCAGAATACTATCAACACACTCTCTAAGATAGGGAGATGTGTTATAAACCGCCATCACAACACTGATCGGAAGTTCATCTTTGCGAACGTTTTTCACTTTTCTGTTTTTCAATTTGTCCACTAATTCAGTTGATATAGGATACTCAATCTTTCGCGCGAAAAGTTTGTTGGACTTGATGATTTTCTCAAAATCCGTTTCATCCAGGTTAGCGGGATAATTACCGTTTCTTTTCTCCCAGCAAATATACCTTAGATTATCATTTTCAATACGTGACCGAAAGGGGGAATTCAGCAAAACGGTTTGCACATACACCTCATCGGGCGCAAAGGCAAAACGCAGCCACCGATAAAAAGAGGGACGTTGCTCCGTTTCCTGCACTACATACTGCAAACAATCACGAGTCAGCGACCACCAACAAGAGCCTCCATACAAGAGAGGATAGTACCTGAGTGGCAGTTTTCTTCGAATATGCAATACCTTCTGCCATTTATCCAATTGGCGTAAAACCTCGACATGGCGCGGTTTCTTGATATCCAGGAAGTCATACAAAGAATAGAACGTCAGTCTGTTTTTGCCTTCATTTTCCCATTCCCTATCGGGTCGGACGAAATAATCCAGGAACTCAGTACCCTTGCGTTGTTCAAAATAGCGTTGAAACTCTTGAAGACTCTTTGTCGGAAAATCCTGTCCGCTAATCAGGTGATAATAATCCGCCAAGCCTTCAGCGGCAGCCATCTTCATCAGATAAACAACCCCCTTCAACACACGATATCCTCCCCAATTGATAGAATAGCGCGACTGCACAAACCGTACATTCTTCATCTTTCGAAGGGCAGCCCGTTCCGCGGAAGAGATCGTGCTTTTCTTGTCAATATGTATATAGACATAAAACTCTTCCTGAAAGAAACGGATCATGTCGGCCAAATGATCCGCATCTTTATGCGCTAAAATCAGAAGAGCATGCTTCATATAAGACAAATAACATATCAGTGGTAAACCTGTTTTACCACTGAAGAGATATTACAAAGAGGATCCAGCAATGATTCATAGCGAACCATTACTGGTATTCACACTGTTAGATTGTTATTTCAATGCTCATCGGCCACTCAATCGGGGTTGAATAAGAGGTCAAACCACCCGCTTTTAAGTTTGCTTTACTATTCGCATCTGTACTGGACCCTCCACTGTTCGCATAGTAGCAGCCACAGTTACAATCACCTTCATTCGGAATAAAAACCGTTCTTCCACCAACTAAATGGCTCATCTTGCGTTCTTCCAACCGAACGCGGTCAAGCTTCGTAAGCTTAATACTCTTCAACTCTTTCATAATTACAAATTAAATTGTTAATAATCTGATTCTTATATTATTTCTTCAAATGACAAAGATTCGGACGATCCAAAGCACGTTCAAGATCAGACGGCGAAGGACAAATCCACTGATACCGACACGATGCACAAGGCTCCTGATCACGAATGGATAGCCACGTTCTCCCCTCAGAGAGTTCCTGATGGATCATTTCCGGAAGAGAAACTTCCGAAATCTTTCCCAGTGAATCATCGGCAGGATGCGCATACAATTGACCATCCGGACAAAGAAACAACTTGCCAAAATAGTTTGTATTAAACATCTTCCGTGCAAAGATATCTTTTTTATTTATTATCTCGAATAAAAGATCTTTTTCTTTCACATAAATATGCTCTTCAAAGAAAAAACGATTCTCTCCATTATAATAAGGAAGCAAGTTGACATGCTCTATCTGATTCCTTTCCATCCAATCACTGGCATTTTCCCACTCCTTCTCAGAAGAGATCAGCCACTGAAAAAGAAGTTCGATATCTGTTTCAGACTGGAGTTGAAGCCATTTATTGAGACACTCTTCCTCCGAATCATCCGTGACATACACCTCGTATGAAAAGGTATCCTTATTCAACAGTCCTTCCAACGAAGGGGGCATACTTTCCACTGCGGTATGGACAATCTTGAAAGCAGGTATCGGAGCAAACACTTCGCACACCGAGCTCCACATCTTCTCATCACAACAGTTGCACCAGATATGAATAATCCCGTCCCAATTAATAGTCAATTGGTGCAGAAAAGGAAGATACACCTGTTGCCATCCCTCCGCAACCGGTACAATTTCTTTTGAATAGAAAATCTGTTCAGGCAAAAAGAGACCATTTTCCGGAACAATCCTGGGATGAAGAAAAAAGCTTATCTCTTTCAGATTACTATACACCTCCTGACCCAATTCCCGCTCTTTTTTGTCCAGTTTCCTTTTTTCGAGCCTGAAATCCAGCAACGAAGGAAACAAGAACGGAGCCATAGTAGCATCGCCCGCCGAAATCAGATCACCCGAGAACCCCTCTCGAACCGCCTCAATAAAAGGCCAAAGCTGATAAGCAGTAATGGCCTCATCCGAAAGAAAGACAGCATAGTTGATACCTTCCAGAAAAGGAGTGAAAAGCGTTCGGAGTTCAGAAGAAGCCGGACAATCCGCCCATTTCCCGTTGTACGTATTATAGACAAAGAAGCGTTCTTCTTTCTCAAAAAAGAGACTATAGTTCTCGATATAGAAATAGTAGTTCATTGCATGCTCCTCCGTATTCATTAGCTAAAAGTAATTTCTTCACGAATGCGCGCTTGCAGATGCGGTTCATTTTCCAGTAATTGCATATAATCAGACAAATACTGTTCAAACCCATTCCTGTTTAAAAAATCCTCACAAGTCGGATGCTCGATATCTTTAAAATAATACATACAACTGCTACATGAAGCCAACCGATAACAACGGTTACACAAAGTTATTATCTTTGACAAGAAGGTATTGTAAAACGCAACAATACTTTCCCGATCAATCTGCAAACCATTCACCTCATCCACACTTCCAAGTGGATGATCCTCGCCGATCCGTTCACAAGGATAAACTTTGCCAGTTGAAGTCACAAATATTTTCTTAGAGAAGGGAATACAGGTACCAGGACTATACAACCTCTCGCAATTAGTTGAGATAAAGAACTCATCATACGTACGCACGTAATTATCCGTAAAGCGGGTTGTAAAAATGCCCAATCCACGGACCTTCGGAAGTTCAATAAAATAGGTCTGTTCAGTTCGCTCACGATGTTTGGACTTCTCCAAACTTACCGCAATATTTTGAAAGGTCTTGAAAAACTCATCCACCTTCTCCGGATTAATACCAGAGTCATTCAATTCAGAGATTCGAGGAGTTTTATCAAATTCCCTCTTTACAAAATCCAGCACACCTTCTACCGTATTTCGGTTGTGGATGACTGCATTAAACTGGACACTCTCCCCGAAATAGTCCGGATAGTTTTCTTTCAATGCCTTAATTTGCGGAATGATTGTCGCAAATGAGTTGATCCCAGCATGATTCACACGATAGCTCTGTGCCTCCTCATTTCCATCCAAACTAATTAGTAGATGAAAATTCTTCTCCGCCAGATAATCCATATTCTTTTGGAGCAGCACACAATTTGACGTCATTGAAAACTGGTAATTAATCTCTTTCGGGAAATGCTGCTCCACATAAGCAACCATCTCTTTGATAAACGGCATATTCAACAGAGGTTCGCCGCCATAAAAGCTGATATACATTTCTCTCTTGTAAGAACGCGGAGGACGTAGTTTCCAGCGCTCGATGAAATAGTCAAGCACCTTCTTCCCCTTCGCAGCATTTAAATCCACACCCTCCCGGACATCATAATTGGAATAAAGTTCGCCGTAGCCACAATACTTACAACTCAGATTACATCGGTTAGTCACCTCAAAAACCATCTGATGAATATCATCCAGGGCTCTATCCACCTGTTCACTGCCAAGCTCTGAAATCGTTCTCTTTAGAGGAAGCT
Source organism: Bacteroidales bacterium (assembly GCA_028691445.1). GTDB lineage: Bacteria > Bacteroidota > Bacteroidia > Bacteroidales > JAQUTK01 > JAQUTK01. Next base: position 20,854 of record JAQUZH010000020.1, read on the forward strand.
TTTGAAAGAAACCCTGTTCTTTCAAAAATAAAAATTTTTTCTTGTAATAAGGAAAATCAACCTGATACTGTTCATAAAGCAAAGGGAAAGAATCTCTGATCCGTTCTTCCCAATCCTCCGCACTCACCTCCTGATCCTCCAGGGCCTTGAATGGCTTCCATAGAGGATGAGCATGCATAAACGCTTTATTAGTAGCGTCATAAAGGTAAGAATGTTGTGGTGTATTAAAAAAGACTGTTGCTTCCATCGTATTAAATTAAAATAGCTATCAAAAAGCGAAGTCACATCTCATTTTAAAAAGCCATGCAATAGTACAAATTAATCCTCAAATAACAAAACAAAATGGAGTTAATCCATTCATTTGGTATAAACAATCGGTTTCTCGACCACATTCCAGCATATCCTTACAGGCATTACAGATTTTCAGAGTAGTAAAACAAATTCGGTTCTTCCAATAACCCAAGAAGGAACTTTCCTGATTTTCGTCCCTCCAGGAAATGGTAATACACATCCACCGAATCAATTCCTTCCCCATTGACAAACAAATCCTGAGCAACCTCATCCAGTTCCTGAAGATAAGAAGCATCAAAAGAAACAGGAGCCATTGAACTCGAATATTCAAATCGACACATTATATAATAGAGCAATCCGGCGAGTCCTTTTTCAAAGCCACTTTCTCTGATTCGACGCAGATCCCTTTCCATCACACGCTGATCGATGAGAGGTAGCAACAGAGCAAATTCATCCGGCAGCACTCTCTTCTCAAGAAAGAAAGAGAGAGTCCAGCCTATACCACACCAACCATAACCGAGCGTAACCGGCAAAGAGAAAGAGCCGATCAGTTCCGGCAACTCGCCAAACAACTCGCCTATTACCCCGTTTATGATATTCTGTTCGTCGAGAGAAGCTTTTCGATACATCGATACAGCAAAACCACACTTCCCTTCACACAATCCCCATCCATTTATCTTATCAGTTTTTGCCAGCAACTGCTGAAGAGAGACCAAAGTATCGGGATCATAGACTGACTTTTGCATCTTGAAGACTTCCTCATCCGATCGGGTCGTAATCGAACGAATATATGATTTCATAACAGCAATTTCTTCCCTTTTGGGGGAGATCATCTTAAGTATCTCCAGATAAGTCTCCTCCAGGGTCAACTCAAAATCGGTAAAGAAACGCTTCTTCATGGGGAAAGGCAACAACATCTCAGCGGTTAGCATTTTGTTGTAATGCAAATGCATCGGATCAAGCAGATAGGGAGCCCCCTGACGATAAATATGTCCAATAACCACATCCTTCACCAGCAAGCAACGCC
>JAQUZH010000197.1 GCA_028691445.1 Bacteroidales bacterium
AACGTAGTTGGAAACCATCCCCTCCAGGCTGGCCTCTAAATTGTCATAATCGGGATTCCATTTTTTAAGGTTGGAACTGTCAAGTTTGAATACCTTGAAACCGACATCTAACGAGCGAAGCTCGTTAGAGTTAAGAGTTGAGAATGAAGAATTAAGAGTTCCTTGTACCACTTGTTCGCCCTGTTCACTCTTAACTTTTAACTCTTCACTCTTCACTATTTTCTCCCCTGCCCGTCGGATTCGTTCTTTCCCAATTTCGCAAATGTTTTTATATCCGGCTTTTGCAGCTTCTGTGTCTTCTCCGCAGGGTTCTGGCAGTTGTACCATTATGAATTTACGATTTCCCCCATCATCAGCATTTAGCTGCATAACTGCATGAGCAGTTGTAGATGAGCCGGAGAAAAAGTCGAGGATGATGTCATTCTTCTGAGTACAAGATGACAATAATGTCCTTAGTAATCTGGTGGGTTTAACCGTATCAAATTCATGGTTATTACCTAATATATTATTTAACTCATTTTTACCTGACTCTGACGTGGATGACCAATCTACCTCCATAAAGCAATAAAATGGATCGTGTTCCGCACCTTCCTCATCCTCAAAATATCTTCGAAAAGGTGTTCCATCTTTGAATTCAATATATCCATCGTCGTTTAGTTGGTTAATAACGTCCTCACCTGCCTGCCACCGCTGTCCATCCGGTGGACTATACCCCTCTAACTCGAACGTCATTGTAGAACGGAAATTAGTTCCACGGTTTGATTTAAGAATAGTTGTCAAACGATATTTTTTACCATCAATTTCATATGGATATGAACGCAGTCCACCAGTGATCAAAGGCAGGAATTTATCTTGAAAATCAGTTTTCTCGTACACTAAAATAAACTCAGTTTCTTTCTGCGGCCTATACTTCGCATCTCCAATATTTACAGGTTTAACTCGTGCTTTCCAAGTTATTGTCCCAATAAGATGCTCTTCGCCAAATATTTCATTAGATATCCGAATTATGTTTACCAGCTCTTTTTCACTTATGCTAATAAAAATGATCCCGTCATCTGCTAATAAATTTCTTGCCAACCTCAAACGCGGATACATCATATTTAGCCAGTTGGTATGATATCGTCCACTTGTCTCGCTATTTGTTGATATCCTGTCTCCATCTTCATTATTTTGCCCAGTAAGTTTTAAATAGTTCTCTAAATTATCCTTATAGTCATCGGGATATATAAAATCTTTGCCGGTATTATAAGGTGGATCAATGTATATCATCTTGATTTTGTTGTGATACGTCTTTTGTAGAAGCTTCAATACTTCTAAGTTATCGCCTTCTATATAAAGATTCTGAGTTGTGTTCCAATTCTTACTTTCCTCTTTACAGGGGCGCAGGGTACCTGTGGATGGTGTCTGGGCAAGACGCAAAGCTTTCCCTTTTCCATTCCAGGTAAAATTATAGCGTTCGTTTTCGTTCTCTATGTATTCGCCCAAAACCTGTTTCAGCTTGTCAAAATCAATCTTTCCTTCATAGAACACATCGGGGAAAAGATTCTTTATTTGGTCAATATTCTCTGCTGCAATATCCGGTGTCATTCCGTTAAGTTTAGTCATTTTCCCGTTCCTCCTGTTTTTGGTCTGAAATTAGTGTGGTATCATAAAGCGTTTCCTCTATGGTTGGTACCTCGAAAATCATCGGTACAGTGGACTTAAATGCTTTGCCCATGGCTATCGCTGTTTTGAATTTCAATGTAGGCAGTACGCTAAGAAAGTCACTTCCCATGTAGTTGGATAGAAAATCGCTGCTTGTTTTATCAAACTCTTGAAACGTAATTATTGAATTGCATTGCGTAAGAACAGTTTTTGATACATTAGCAGTTCTCTGTGCAATAACAATAAAACCGATGTTGTATTTCCTGCCTTGCAAAGCAATCTGTGCAATGCTGTTTACGGTTGTCTTCGAGGCATAATCAGATACTCCAATCGAATTAAGCTCTGGCACGATTGTGTGTGCTTCTTCCAAAACGACACAGACCCTTTTCCCGAAGTTGCTCATTGTTTTTGCAGTTTTGAATAGAACCCAGAAGAACCATTTGGTATATTCAAGAATGTCAGAATTATTAGAAATATCCGGTATTTCAAAAATTGCCTTGTTTTTATCACTTTCCAAGAAAGTCTTTATAGAATTGTAAAATGCACGCTTAATAATCTCTTCATTATCGGAAAAGATAGCCTTTTCCTGTTTGTTTGCATACTTTGCTTTTTCAACTGCAATCGCCTCTATTGCTTTAAAAGAATCGTCAGCATCTTCATAAGAAATAAGAGACTCAATATTCTCAAAACGCGATTTGTACTCTCCTGTCAAATCTACAATAATAACTTTTGTAAAATCTGTTGCAAGTTGGCTTATTAAATTTCTTGTAAATACTGATTTGCCAGACCCCGTCACGCCCAAAATTGCCATGTGGTGCGTCACCGCTGTTTCTTTATTGATAATTACCGGATAATTCGTGCCGGGGATATATCCAATTCTGTACTCATCTTCTGTTACAGGAGGTTCAGAAATATCGGACGCTAAAAAAAGGGGGGTATTTATGTTCGGGACCCAGCCAAACTGCTCAAAACGGCCCCTTTCTTCGCTCCATTCACCCAGCTGAATTGCCTCGCCTACAATAAAACTCGATTCATTCTTTCTTTCAAGTTGCTCGATTTTTGTAATACCTTGAACGACTTGATACAGAACATTGTGTTTCCCAATCGACAATTCAATCAATTGCCCTTCACTTATCTCAACTTTAGAATTATAAATAAACCTTATCTTTTCTATCAACGAGTTTTCGGATACTATGCCAATAAATCTTTTCAGATAATCAGATTCTTGCGGAGGCGTTATTTTGTAGACAACATCGGGTTCACATTTCTCTAAACCGCTTGTGAACAAAGAATTTATCTCTTGTGTCCATAAAACTTTAATCCATTGCTCTTGATTAAGTAAATATACATCCAGCACTAAACCTTTACGCTTTCTTTTATCGATTGAGTACTCAAATTCGACAAAATCAAATACACTCATTGGAGTTTTTCTTTCTTCAGCCAACTTAACCAAAAACGTGTTTTTTGACTGTACTCCGAAGATACTGCCAATAGCATTTTCATTGACTTTATATGTTTCTTTGCTGAACAATTCTTCGATTGCAGTTGCTAAAGCTGGAATATTAAGAATCATAAAAATAATCCAGAACCAGAGCAGCGCGTTGAATTCCGATGAATTCATCGTGTATTGACGAATGCCGCCCCAGAGGAAGAAAGCAGAAAAGATAACATCGGGCTTGCCAATTTGCCTATTCAATCGTGAGAGAAATTGTACCGTTTTACTTTCTTCTTTCAGTTTGTCTTTACGCAACCACATCAACACATAACTGCATACCAAAAGGTAGAAAACAAACCCAAGAAATAGCCAAAAAATATAATCTCGCCCTTCTTTAGGCACTAAAAGTAATGATAATGCGGCAGTAACCCCATTCACAAATATATTAGAATCTTTTGAAAAATGAGGTTGGTCCACCAAAGACAATAGTATTAGCAAAAGCAATCCCGCAGTAAACCAAAAATCATTTATCGCAAAAGAAAAATCCCTATTGATAAACCAGCCAACCACCAATAGTGAAATAATTGATAGTATCATTAAAATCAGTCTATATTTTTTGCTCATACTGCCCCTCCAAGCAATTTGCATTTTTGCTGCTCCAGCTTCTTTATCTGAATATTTATCTCCAGTTTGCGGTTGAACTGGGTTTCCTTCTTTAGACCAGCTCGAAGGGCAACTATCTGACGGTTAATTTCCTTGACCGCAGCCAGCATTTTTCTTGCAGCTTCACCGGACAATTCGCTCTCCTCTCCAACCAGAGCCTTTGCATTGTAAATACTGATAGCGTCCACGATGTCGGAATAGAGCGTGAAGTAGTTGATGAACCGCATAGCCCTGATGTCCAGTGTGTCCATTAAAGCGTCATCGGGCGATACCCAATCAGAGCATATCATTTCGTCAATAGTATTCTTGCTGCTATCGTTGAGATTCGTCCTCTGATGAGCTACCCAAAACTGTAGCCTATCTTCCAACCGGAAGATAAGCAGCATGGGGTATGGGATGGTTCGCATAACGATTTCAGCGATACGTTTCAAGCCTTTTTCTGTGGTCAAAACCACTTCAATGACTTCGATTTCGGGATAGTCCCGTATGTCATCCTTGAAGGGCTGCACATTGATTGTCTCAGGCTTCAAGCAATACAACCACGTCACTTTGTCTATAATATCGGTGAATAAGGACTTGTCGGCTGTGGACAGATTGGCGTTTTCATAAAACAGCTTTTTGAAAACCGTCTTGTCCACTTTGCAGGATAACGGAATATTCATATACCGATAAAAGTCACCCACCATCTCACCGCCCCTCCATAGTAGTTAAGAGTTAAGAGTTAAGAGTTGATTTGGTGGTTTTTACTATGGCATGTAATATTTTTTTGATTTCTATGCAGTCATTGTTTATGCTTTCGTTTTCTTTTTCGTTTATATATTCAGTTTTGTATAACAGTTCCAGCCAATACTCTGTCTC
>JAQUZH010000021.1 GCA_028691445.1 Bacteroidales bacterium
AAATACATCCTTTGACCTCTTGTACGAATAACAGATACAGTGATAATGGTCTTTTTGTGGTTAAACCTTCCTATCCAAGTATCCAGATGTTTATGAAACAAGATGATCAGGTTCGTGGCAATTATGGTTCTTACCTTTTAGATGACAGATATAGAGCCGGTGTTGTTGACACTATTATATGGAAATATGTCGGTTTGGAATGCTATAGAGAAGGAGGTGTTTCCGAATCTGAAACCGCTACTGAATCTGTTACCGTTTCTTCCATTACACGTCGTGGTGTCAATCGTTCACTTGGTTATGGTAATATCAATATCTGCCGTACCGCAGGTTTGTGGTTGAGAGCTGCTGAAGCTGCCAATCGTGTCGGTTTGAGTACAACTGCAGTTGCGTTGATGAATGAAGTACGTAACCGTGTTGGTGTAGGTCAATCTAGTGTGAAACAGAATGCTTCTGTAGAAGATATTGAAAATGCTTTGATTGAAGAGAGAGCATTGGAGCTTGCCTATGAAGGAGAACGCTGGTATGACCTGGTTTCTGTGGCTGTTCGCCGTTCAGATCCCAATTTCTTAATTGATAGAGTAGTTGCAAAATTCCCTCAGGCTGAGAAAGAAGCTGTAAAAGCTCGACTCCAATTCCAAAAGGATGAAGCAACAGGAGCGTCTAATAATCCTATGTACTGGTGGAAGTTGCCTAGACCTGCAGTTTATAGAAACGAAAAGTAATATTACAATCCAAATCGATAAGAAATGAAAAAGATTTTTTTAGCAGCATCGATACTTTTTTCAGGTATCTATCTAATCGGCTGTCAATCTGATATCGCTTATGACCGTCTGGAAGGAGATAAGACGAATAATCTGGATACAACCACAATCAATGAAAAAGCAAAGGATACAGTCGGTATTGAGCTGTTTGTATCTGATAAGTACTTAATGCTAGACAATAAAGAAGAACGCTTCCTCTATTATTCAGCGAAAGCAGGTATGTTGGCTGTGAACAGTGTGCTTCTTCCGGAGAGCGACAATCCGGCATTACCACCCGATTCTTTGGCATTTAATGCCTCTTTCGAGAATCCTGGTTTTGTATCTGCTTGTCGTCTTGCCGACGTTTCTGATGGCAACTTCTTCTATGGATATACAACAGCTTCAGTACTCAATGATACCTCTGTTGTTCTAATGGGAGAGAAGCGTGTCAATGAAAAGTACACCAATGACTACAGTGATAATTATGTGATCACTCAAAAAACCGGATCTGGAAAATACGTTTATAATAACGTCTTTCGCTATGCACCCTACGGTGTTCAGTATTTGTATGATACCAATCCTTCAGTGGGTACGGATGGCAAACAAACCATCATGGCCAAAACAAATACCGGTTTGATCGTAGGCCATTATGATGCAGTAGCCGATACCGTTAATTGGGATCATTATCCGAAAGCGTTTGAAGCATTGAATGATTCAAACAAATCAGGTGCTCGTTTTTATCAGTTGACTCCTCCTCAGATCGCCTATAACTCTAAGTTTGGATTTATGATGTTTATGGGAAGCCAGCTTGACCAGGCAACAACCAAACCGGGTTATATTCTTTCCATTGATCCATCCACAGGTGTGATTACGGAAGCATTGAGAGACTGGGCTCCAAAATACACCCAAGGATATATATCGTCTATCGATAGCTCTTTGATTACGGATCGTATTCCTTTGCTATCTAATGTGATCATCTACACCTTTGAAGATGATACGTTTGCCGCAGACTCTATGGGCGGACTTCCAGCAGGAAGTATGCTTATGTTTGGATATAATAAGGATAAAATTTACCAATCTTTCTATCGTTATAAAGCAGGAGATAAAATCTCTGATATCAAGTTTGAACTTGGATTCCTGGCAAATGTTGAAGGAACGACTACGAAACATAGTCCGGTCAACATTATCATCAATCCATACACTCAAAAGATTGAAATGGTTCACGCTACACCTTTCCTTATGGAATTGTATAGCATGAGTGTGGCTGACTTTGTGAAGCCATATGCCACTATGGTTGATAGTGTAATGGTCTCGAACCTGCAGGCCGGAAGAAAGAAATGGAATAGAGAATGTATTCTTTTAGATCGTGATATCTCTATTCGTGGTACCGGTATGTATCCGCTTGGTGGAATTATCAACATGCAACGTACAGCGTACAGCTCGTATATGAGCACTGTTGAAAAAGTTGCTATAGAACCAGATATGCCAGTACGCCCAGGTGTACAACGTATTTTCTTCTGTTGCGGTGACGAATATCCGGCACGTGTTGCTGTCTTTGAACTGACCCGTTCACTTGACACTCCGACGTTTGCTACATGGGTGAACAATAAACGTACTTATATTGAAGCACAGTCTTATTAATGATTGACAGGAGACCTACGCAATGAGAAATTTTAAAAAAGCAGCTCTATTCGTTGTTTCTATGGTTTTAGGAACTACGCTTTTGATGGCACAAGTCAAAAATGATCGTTTGTCAGGTACCTATGAAGGCGCTAAAAAGAAGGAACTTGCAAATGGTAAAGGAAAAGCCGTAGGCAAGGACACCTATGAAGGACAATTTAAGAAAGGACTCCCTGATGGTATAGGCATCTATACTTTCGGGGAGAACCTGACCCTTGGTGGATTTGTGTTTGCAGTCGGTGATACCTATGAAGGTGCATTCAAAAAAGGTAAATTTCACGGAAAAGGGAAAATTACGTTTGTAGATAAAGAAAAAGGCGTTCTTGAAGGCTATTTTGAAGATGGAAAGTACGTTGGAAAGACGAAGGATGGTTACATTTGGATGAAGGAAGAATCGTCCGGAATTAATCGTGTCATTGTTCAGAAGCGTAACAGCAGCAAGAATGATATTTCAATATCAGGTATTGGTGATTTAACCGAGATTGGTGCTGTTCATGGAACTTTCAATTCTTCGGCTCAGACCTGGACAGATCTCCGCAGTGAGGAGTTCCCATTTACTATTCATATTAAAGGAGTCAATGCAACCAATTATGACAGGTGTGTGGTAAAGTTGGTTATTGAATCTCCCGGAACCTGGGAAATCAAAGTAGTACCAAACTTATAGTATATCCTTACTCCCAAAAAGAAGTGTCCTGATTCAGGGCACTTTTTTTGCGGATACCACTAGATAAGAAAGCGGGGCTGTTTCATTTGAAACAGCCCCGCTTTCTTATCTGGATTGAAGTAATTATTCTGATACTACTTCAAATGGAATCTCAACACTTACTTCTTTGTGCAGCTTGATTGTTGCTACAAAAGATCCAACCTCTTTGACAGCTTCTTTGATGTAGATAATCTTGCGATCCACGTTGAAACCTGCTTTTTCAAGCGCTTCAGCAACCTGAATATTCGTAACAGATCCGAAGATCTTTCCAGACGAGCTGGTTTTTGCTCCGATTGTCAAAGTTACGTCCTTCAGATTAGCAGCAGCTGCTTCAGCTTCTTCTTTAATCTTGGCCAATTTATGAGCACGTTGTCTCAAGTTCTCAGCCAACATCTTTTTTGCTGATTCAGTTGCAATTACTGCTTTGCCCTGTGGAAGAAGGTAGTTTCTGCCATATCCGTCTTTTACTGTAACTACATCATCCTTGTATCCAAGGGTGTTGATGTCTTCTTTTAAAATGATTTGCATGTTTAATCCTCCTTTTATTATTTCATCAGGTCAGTTACATAAGGAAGCAATGCCAAGTGGCGTGCTCTTTTTACTGCTTGAGCGATACGACGTTGGAACTTCAAAGAAGTACCAGTAATACGACGAGGCAGAATTTTGCCTTGCTCATTTAAAAACTTCTTCAGGAAATCGGGATCTTTGTAATCAATATACTTGATTCCGCTTTTCTTAAAACGGCAGTACTTCTTTTTCTTAACATCCACGGTGGGTGGAGTAAGATATCTGATTTCAGATTGTTGTTGTTGTGCCATGATTAATTCTCCTTTTGTTCTTTAGATTGTTTAAGTGATCTTCTTTTTTCTGCATATTCAAGTGCATACTTGTCTAGGCGGAACGTCAGAAAACGAATTACTCGTTCGTCGCGACGGAAATTCACCTCTAATTTTTCAATGACTGTTGGTTCAGCAGTAAACTCAAGCAATTGGTAGAAACCAGTTGATTTCTTTTCAATTGGATAAGCGAGCTTACGCAATCCCCAGTTTTCGTCATTATCAATCGCTGCACCCTCGTTGATGAGGAGTGTTTTGAATTTTTCTACCGTCTCCTTCATCTGAACATCAGATAAAACGGGAGTCAAAATGAAAACGGTTTCGTAATGATTCATACTCTTTTGATTTTGTGGATACTATAATTGTTATAAAAGTGGGGCAAAGGTAAGCATTTTTCTTCAATCATACAACATTCGTACTTCAATATTTGATTCTGTACTAAATTCTTACCAATATGTTTGTGAGTTTTACCGCGTACGTGTAACTTTGTAATCCTTAGTTTGAAAATGAATATCTCATGAAACAGATCTATATATCCTTTCTTCTCCTTCTTCTCTGTTCTTTTTCCGGTCGGGCTGACTATGTAAGAGATACATTAGGTGGTGACTTTCTCTGCAAAACGATCCACATGCCAGACGATTACGAAGGGAAAGTAGATGTTACTATCATACGCAAAACTTCCGGTCTGGGTGCTGATAAAGCCGTTTTGTATATTCATGGCTTTAATGACTATTTTTTTCAGAAGGAAGAAGCGACCTTCTTTGCCGATGAATGTTACAATTTCTATGCTGTCGATCTCCGAAAGTACGGACGATCGTGGATGTCCCATCAGAAAAGAGGCAATGTGAAAGCGTTGAGCGAATATTTCGCGGATATTGACTCTGCTCTCTCTACGATACGCTCTGAGGGCAATAATTCGGTCATTCTTCTCGGCCATTCCACCGGTGGGTTAATAGCCTCGCTTTATCTGGATCAGATTGATCGTCGTGGAGCAGATTCATCCTTTGTCAAAGGACTTATTTTAAACAGCCCTTTTCTTGACATGAATCAAAGTTGGATAAAAGAAAAAATTGCCATCCCTCTGATCTCCCTCTGGGGTACGGTTTCCCCTTCTACCATTGTGTCCAAAGACCAGAATACCTTGTATGGCAAAAGTCTCCATTCCGCATATAAAGGGGAGTGGACGTATGACCTTCGCTGGAAAACATTAGAGTCCATCCCTGTAAACGCCGCCTTTATCAAAACGGTCTATGCAGCTCAAAAGCGAATACGTGCCGGCTTGAAGATTACGCAACCTATCTTGGCTATGCATTCCAGTTGTTCCATTCGCTCAGACGTGTGGTCTGATGAGTTTATGCGTTCGGATGCTGTGTTGGATGTAGAAGATATCCATGCCTATTCGCCCCGTCTGGGAAATCGTGTCACTCTTGTCGTCATTCAGAATGGGCTGCATGATCTTGCTTTATCGCAGCCGAAGGTTCGAGAAAGTTATTATGAAAAGATACGCGAGTGGTTGAAGAAAAATCTCAAAAGTATTTGAGATATAGTGCTTAAGTAATCTTTTTTTTATACTTTTGTTCCGTTCTATGGTTAAATCAAAAACTACTATACAGATGAAAAAGAATTTAATAGAAAGTCTCGGCATTATCGTTATTTTGATTGGTGTCCTAATGTTGGCTTTGCCTGGATTTGGTCTGGCAGGATCTGTGAATAACAATATGCTGATGGGCGGCGGACTTTTCGTCCTTTTTGTAGGACTGATCGTTCATATCATCGTTACCAAGAAAGCAAGCGATAAATAACGTTTTTGCTTAGATGCAAAAAAAAAGGCCGCTGATGAAGCGGCCTTTGTTGTTAGATCTCATCGTCTGGTGACGGAGCGATTAATTTGTATCCCTTACCGTGGATGTTGATGATTTCAATCTGATCATCATCTTTCAATAACTTACGCAGTTTGGTGATATACACATCCATGCTTCTTGCGTTGAAGTAGTTGTCATCCACCCAGATTGCCTTAAGTGCGTAGTTGCGTTCCAACACTTCGTTTACGTGAGCGCACAACAGAGAAAGGAGATCACACTCTTTGGTGGTCAGTTTAGTCACTTTATCACCGATAGTCAATGTTTGTTTCTGTTTGTTGAATACAAACCGTCCCAACATGTAGGTGATGGATTCCTTCTTTTTGTTAATCACACGTTTGAAAATTGCTTCGATACGGAAGATCAATTCTTCCATGCTGAAAGGCTTAGTGATATAATCATCAGCGCCAATCTTGAATCCTTCCAAAACATCTTCTTTCAATGTTTTTGCAGTAAGGAATACGATAGGGATAATTTCATTTACCGAACGAACTTCCATTGCCATCGTAAATCCGTCTTTCTTAGGCATCATCACGTCCAAAATAAGAAGATCGAATTTTGACTTCTGAAAAGCTTTCAAGCCTGCTTCACCATCCGGGCAAAGTTCTACCTGATAACCTTTCGCTTGCAAATACTCTCTTAACAACATGCCAAGATTCTCATCATCTTCGCATAATAAAATACTCAATTTGTCTTCCATCTTACTTTCTAATTAAAGGTAATGTAATAATAAATTTTGTTCCAACATTAATTTCACTTTCTGCTTTGATGGTTCCTTTGTGTTCCTCGACTATCTTCTTCACGTAAGGGAGTCCTAATCCAAATCCTTTTACGTTGTGCAGATTGCCTGTGGGTACTCTGTAGAACTTCTCAAATATCTTCTTCAACTGTTCTTTCTTTATTCCTATTCCGTTATCTTTTATTGTAATGACCAGCATATTATCTCTGTTGGCAGTGGTAATATACAAGGTTAGTTCTCCTTTGCTGTATTTGACCGCATTTTCCATCAAGTTGAACAATACATTGGTAAAATGCATTTCATCCGCATAGATGAGCGCGTTATCCGCTTTCAGATCAGAAACAATGGAACCTCCGTCCTTTTCAACGCGCAACTTGAAGTTATTGATAACCGTCCTGATCGTGCTGTTGGCATCCAACTCTTTGAGTTTGAACGCAATCTTCTGTTTTTCGAACAAAGACATCTGAAGCACCTTCTCAACCTGAAAACTCAACCGCTTCGATTCATCCCCGATGACACTCGAAATATGCGATAACATCGTCGGCGATTTGCTTACCGTTTCGTCGCACAGCATCTGAGAGGCCAGTGAGATTGTCGCTACAGGCGTTTTAAGCTCATGAGTCATGTTGTTAATAAAGTCGTTACGCATTTCAGACAAACGCTTTTGTCTGGAGATAACCCATAGGGTAATGATAAAAGTAAACAATAATACAAACGAGAAAATCAGCGACGGGACCACAAAACCAATCGAATTGAAGATATACCGATTCATCGTCGGAAAACTAACCTTTAGATAATTCAATTTGGGAGTCTGATCATTCGGGAACAAAACTTGTGTAAATGCCTGTTTCAGATCTGCCTCCTTGATTGCCCTACTTCTAAAGACCTCTTTCCCCTCTTTATCTACCACTGTAAAATAGTAGGGGAGGTTCAGCCCATTGTTAGCAAGCTCCGCTTTGATATATCCATTTAATTTATAGACATCCACTCGTTGTGCGAGCGGTGTATTGCTTGCTTCATACAAGATGTTGTACACAATTTCATCCAGCAATTCCCGCTGTTTGACATATCTGTTTTTCAACGTCTCCTGCAACCCCTTTGATATTCTTGGCAAGGAACTACTTCCATGCTTTCTGGAGATATACACTTTGTCGTTGGGTAGAGAGATGCCACTTACTCCGGACGAATAGCCTCTGCTATCCTCTACTTTAGAGAGCGCGCCATTGGTAATCGAATACTCCTCTTTTTGGCGCCTGAAAATCCGTTGCCTTTGCAACATCTGTTGAAATTGCAGTTCGGAAGCGTCGTTCTCCTGGTCTTTAATGTCTTTGATCAGATAATTCTGAGTCTCGTCATATTCCAAATAGCGCGCTACCTGATACAAGCTGCGTTTTACCGTTTCCGCAAACTGCTCGCTCCTCATGGTTGCCATTGCATTGATATAATTGATTTGCAAGTAGAGCAATCCAATAAAAGCAAATGCCATTACTGTGGCAAGCAACCATATGGTCGATTTTTTCATCATGCAAATTTAACAATCAAATGTGAGTAATTTGGCAAATATATATACTTTAACTTAAAATCGGGCTATTAATTCAATAAACTTTAGGCAAGAGTGTTGATTTTGTTTTAAAAATGCGATTGTAACGGTTTCTTGTTTCTACTTTTTACTTAAAAAAACTTCTTGTTAGTATTAACGGTTTCCTAATTGATTTATTTTTATCTTTGCGTTTTATTTCAACAAAAAGGGGTACAGATGCTCTATATAATCGGGATTTATTTTTGTTTATTACTTATTGTTTCTCGTCTGACGACGAAGAATAAAAGTAATGACTCTTTTTTTCTGGGCAATAAACGGTCGCCCTGGTATGTGATAGCCTTTGGTATGATTGGTTCGTCCATTTCGGGAGTCACTTTTGTTTCGGTGCCGGGCATGGTTCGCGAGTTTGACATGACTTATCTGCAACTTGTGCTGGGCTTTCCCATCGGATATTTGATTATAGCCTATCTCTTGCTTCCTTTGTATTATCGTTTGAACCTTGTCTCCATTTATACCTATCTGGAACGACGGATTGGCACGCACGCCTATAAGACCGGTGCCTCCTTCTTTTTTCTGAGCAAGATTATTGGAGCAGCCGCGCGGCTATATCTGGTAACGATCATTCTTCAGACCTTTGTGCTCGACGCATTGGGCGTTCCTTATTGGATCACAGTCTGCATATCTGTCGCGATGATTTGGGTTTATACACATGCCAGTGGCATACGTACGATCATCTGGATGAATTTTCTCCAGACATTTTTCCTCCTGCTGATGTTGGTCCTTATTATTGCAGGCGTGATCAATAAGATGGACCTTTCGTTGGGCACTGCGTTTTCAATGATTGCCTCCGACAGTCACTCCCGCATTTTTGAATTTGGCGACTGGAGTAGCCGGCAGTACTTCTTCAAACAGTTTATCAGCGGCATCTTTATCACGATCGTCATGTCCGGACTCGATCAGGGGATGATGCAAAAGAATCTTTCGTGTAAGAATCTGAAAGAGGCACAGAAGAATATGTGTTGGTATGGCTTCTCTTTCATACCGCTCAACTTTTTATTTCTGACCCTTGGCGTATTGATGCTCCATTTTGCGCAGCACCAACAGGTTACATTGCCGGCTGTTTCAGATGAGATACTCCCGCTCTTTTGCACTACTTATCTCGGTCAGCCGATTCTGGTATTCTTCACCATCGGAGTGATTGCCGCCTCTTTTTCTGCCGCCGATTCAGCTTTGACCTCCCTTACCACTTCGGCCTGTATCGACCTGATTGATATCAAAAAATATCCCGAAGAGCAGGCTCAGAAGATAAGAAAACGAACTCATTGGATGATTTCGGCGGTTTTCATCCTGATAATCCTTATCTTTAGGGCCGTAAATGACAGGAGTGTGATCGATGCAATCTATATGATCGCCTCATTCACCTATGGTCCGTTGCTCGGACTGTATGCTTTTGGTTTGTTTACAACGTTTTGTCCGCGAGATCGTTGGGTTCCATTTATTGCGATCTCCGGTCCGCTTTTGTGTATGATCCTGAAGAGTGGGGTGGAAGCAACCACCTCTTATCGTTTTGGTTACGAACTCTTGATGGTCAACGGATTGATTGTATTTGTAGGATTGGTGTTATTCAGTAAAAAAGGAGAGATATGGAAATAAAAAAGGCCGAATTTGTCATTAGCAATTCGGATGTAAAGAAATGTCCGGCAGATCGGAGACCGGAGTATGCGTTTATCGGAAGATCCAATGTAGGAAAGTCCAGTTTGATCAATATGATCACCAATACAAAAGGACTGGCCATGACCTCCTCTAAACCGGGAAAGACGCAACTCATCAATCATTTTCTCATTGATGACTCCTGGTATCTGGTGGACCTTCCGGGGTATGGCTATGCACAACGGGGAAAAACCGGTCGCGAAAACATCCGGACAATCATCGAAGAGTATATCATGTACCGCGAACAGCTCACCTCTCTCTTTGTCCTGATTGATTCGCGGCATGCCCCGCAGCAGATTGACTTGGAATTTATGGAGTGGCTGGGAGAAAACGAGGTACCCTTTACCATCGTCTTTACCAAAGCCGATAAAAACACTTTTTCCCATTTGAAAGAGAATATTGAGAGTTACAAAGCAAGCCTTCTGGAAGTGTGGGAGGAGCTCCCGCAGATGTTTATCACCTCTTCGGAAAAGAAACAAGGAAGAGCAGAATTAGTTGACTATATAGACGCAATAAATAAATCACTCAAAAAATAGAATAGAATATGATGCATAATTGGTTTGAAACGAAAATTTCCTACGAAAAAGAGATAGAAGGTGGAATGATGAAGAAAGTGACAGAGCCTTATTTGGTCGATGCACTTTCCTTTACAGAGGCAGAAGCACGGATTATCAAAGAGATGACTCCTTTCATGAGTGGCGAATTTACAGTAGCCAACATCAAACGCGCCAATTACACAGAGGTCTTTGAAGATGAGACCGGCGACCTTTGGTACAGAGCCAAAGTGGTATTTATCACCATTGACGAGAAGAGTGGCGCAGAAAAGAAGAGTGCATCCAATATGCTGGTTCAGGCATTGAGTATGCATCAGGCATTAGAGAATCTGGATAAGGGAATGAAGGGTACGATGGCCGATTATGAGATCGCTTCAATCACTGAAACGATGTTGATGGACATCTTCCCGTATGCTGTGGACGAAGATGCAAAGAGCGAGTAACATAGGAGAACGCCTTTTGGATATTAAGAGCAACCTGCCGGATACTGTCCGATTGGTTGCTGTTTCCAAGTTTCATCCGGTAGAAGCCATTCAGGAAGCCTACGCTGTCGGTCAAAGGCTGTTTGGAGAGAGCCGGGCGCAGGAACTGGTGCCCAAACAAGAGTCCCTCCCCAACGATATCGAATGGCACTTTATCGGTCATCTTCAGGAAAACAAGGTCCGGTTTATCGCTCCGTTTGTTGCGTTGATACACAGTGTCGACAGTTTGAAGTTGCTTCGTGAGATTAACAAACAGGGGGCAAAGTGCGGACGTGTCATTCCTTGTTTGCTGGAGATCTTCGTCGCTCAGGAAGAGACCAAATACGGTTTCACGATCCAGGAGTGCGAAGAACTGTTGCAGAGCGATGCATTGAAAGAGCTGACGCATGTGGAGATTCGCGGTATCATGGGAATGGCTTCTCTGACAGAAGACGAACAACAGATCCGCGGTGAGTTTCGCACACTGCGCACCTTTTTTGAGAAGCTCCAAAGGGAAGAAACGCTTCCAAACGTTCATCTCTGCGAACTGTCAATGGGTATGAGTCACGATTACACCATCGCGGTGGAAGAGGGCAGTACCATGGTTCGGATAGGTACGACAATCTTTGGCGAGCGAACCTATTAAAGTGAACAAAACAGACGGTTGTTCTAAACAAAGAGAGTTGCACGGATATCGTGCAACTCTCTTTGTTTAGTGTATGGTTTATCTGATTAGGAAAATTTGAAGATGATCGTCTGATCATACTGTTGACCAGCTTTCAGGATCACATTATTAAAACCGCTCTGGTTAGGACTATCCGGGAAATACTGAGCTTCCAGACAGAACGCCTCACGCTCTTCATAGCGTTTGCCGAAGTGACCCGGCTCTTCGCTGTTCAGCCAGTTTGCCGAATAGAGTTGCACGCCGGGCAGTGTCGATAACACTTCCAGTGTACGTCCAGTTGTTTTCTCCGTCGCACGGCCCAGCAGACTCAGTTCGCCGTACTCCTTCTTGTTGCCGACAAAGCAATGGTCATACCCCTTGCCGTATTTCAGTTGGACAAAATCAAAGTTGTCAATCTCCTTGCCAATAGGCTTTGGCGTTGTAAAGTCCATCGGAGTCCCTTTCACAGAGAGCATCTCACCCAGCGGAGTCGAACACTCATCCATTGGCAAGAACTTATCACAATTCAGATACAACTCATGATCCATAGCCGATCCTTCCCCTTTGAGGTTGAAGTAGGCATGGTTTGTAAAGTTGGCCACCGTATCTTTATCCGATGAAGCAATAAATTGCATGGTCAATTCGCAGGCCTCGTTCCAAGAGAAGATCACCTTCAGCTTCAGCGTTCCCGGGAAACCCTGGTCACCATCCGGACTGATCAGTGAAAGAGCCAGTTTGTTATTGGCCGTTGTTTCCGCATCAAACACCCGGAAGCTGTATCCAACTCCACCGTGCAGACAGTTAGGACCGTTGTTGACAGGAAGTGTATATTCGACTCCTTTCACTGTTATTTTCCCTTTTGCGATACGATTAGCATACCGTCCCACTGTCGCACCAATGTAGCAGGTATCTTTCAGGTATCCTTCGAAAGTAGGAAATCCACACACTACTTCTCCCAATTTGCCGTCTTTGTCCGGCACGATGATAGAAGTTATATACCCTCCATAGGTAGAGACTGACACGCTAGCCCCTATCTTGTTAGTCAGCGTATAGAGATAAACCTCTGTTCCGCATGGCATCTGTCCGAAGACTTTTTTTTCAATTTTTGTCATGATGTTCTTCAACTAGTTATATAAAGTTTGATCGTAAAAACACGCTGTTATTCCAAATTCATCCGATGCTCTTCTTTTCTGTTCTCATCGCACCTGCCTATCAATAGCCGATCACTGTAAATTTCTTCCAGACAGGCAAAGAGAGATAGGCTTCAGTCGATTGCTGTGGCACATACAACCGGCAGAGATCATAATTCACTCCCTGAAAGAGATCCTCGGCAATCGCAACCGGTGTTTGTTGAGCGACAAAAAGTTTTTGCAGCTTCGCACATCCGGCAAAGGCGCCCCTTCCCATGGATGTCAGTGTGGAAGGTATTCTGATATCGGACACATTGAGACACCCGTTAAAGGCCGCATCGCCAATCTCTGTCAACCCTTCCGGAAGCACCAGATCGCCCGTTAGCGCACTGCAGTTATTAAAAGCGGAGGCTTCGATCGAAAGAATCCCGGCAGGCAGAGTCACTCTGTGCAACTGAGACACGCCTTCCAATGCCCCTTCAGGAAGTACTTTATTCAAAGCCTCGCTCATATCCAGCTCGCTGAGCAGTGGCATTCGTTCTTTCATGGCGGCAAAATCAATATCGTTGAGCATGCCCGAAACCGTAAGCTGAGTTACGAGAACGGGTTCGTAACCAAGAGCCAGGATGCTCCGGATAAGCGAGCCCGGAGTCTTGACATTCACAGTTACCACCAGTTCATTGTCGATGATGGCATTGTTTTTCCAGAAGTCCGCCTCTTCATACTTCTGTTTGCTCTTCAGCGGAACAAAAACAGTCTTACGCATAAAGTTGTTTGCCTCCAGTCGGGGAGGTACAATCGCAGCGACCTTTACAGAGGTGATGCCGTTGCATTGATAGAATGCGGCGTTCTTGATTTCGTTGACACTCTCCGGGATAGATAGATCGCTTGACAAACCTTCGCATTTGTAAAAAGCTCTTTCCCCGACGGTCGTCAGCCCATCCGGAAGTTGAACCGCTGTGAGCGATCGGCAATTGAAAAACGCCGAATCGCTGATCTGAAGCAAAGCTTCCGGGAGCATTAGTTCGCCGGAGATACTCGTGCAATTCCGGAAAGCGCGGCTGCCAATGGTTCGGACCGATGGCGGAAAATAGATCGACGTAAGTGCGGCGCACTCTCTAAAGGCACCGGGTACAATGACCTGCGTTCCCTCCAGAATCAAGATATCCGTCAGCGTACGATAGCCTGGAATATGATCCGCGATGACAAAGCTGCCTCCCGTGCGCAACAGTTCGATGCGATTGCAGCCACTGAACGCCTTTCTCCCGATCGATTTGACCCCTTTGGGTATCGTCAGGTCAATCACACCCGCACAATCTGCAAAGGCAGAGTCGCCAATGGAAGTCACAGACTCCGGGATCGTTACCGTGGTCACAGCCCGGCAACCTTTCATTGCCGAAGCAGCGATCTTTTTAGGATTGCCCAAGATCCGGATATCAGCGATCGACTCAACTCCCGGAATATGCTTCCGCATTGCGAAGCTGCATCCCGTGCGAATTGATTGTAAGGAGTTGCATTCCTGAAAAGCCATAAATTCGATCGTCTGTACCGAAGAGGGGATAGAAAGTGTAGTCACCCGACTGCAACCATGGAAAGCATAACTGCCAATCGAGGTCGTACCTTCAGGTATGTCAATTGTTGTCAGACTGCTGCAATCATAAAAAGCATTGCTGCCGATGGCGGTGATTCCTGCCGGCAGGTTGATTGAGTTCAACTTCTTGCATCCGTAAAAAAGGCTGGGACTTATCTTTGTGAGACCCACCGGAAGCGGAAATTCCGTCAGATTCTCACAGCCGTAGAACGAAAACTCGCCAATGGAGCGAAGCTTTTCAGGAATAGAAATCGAACGCAGGTTTCGGCATTTAAAGAACGTGTATCCTTCAATCGCACTCACGGCATCCGGAAGAGTAATAGACCGGAGGTTGTCGCAGCCCGAAAAGGCGTGGTCGCGAATGACGCTGACAGAAGCCGGAATGTCGATCTGAGTCAAACCGCTACACCCCTCAAAGGCAGAGACGCAGATCTCTTTTGTTCCTTCCAGTATGGTGATATCCGATATTTCCGAGAAGTTTGGAATTCCGTTTCGAAGTGGGATATTGCATCCCGTCTTGATGCTCCGTACATTCTTGCACCCATAAAAAGCAAAGTAATCCACATACTTTAATTGCGTAGGAAGGGTGATGGAGGTCAGACCGGAGCAGTAGTAAAACGCGAAGTTGTCAATAGAGACCACGCTGTTGGGGATAGAGACAAACTGTAGATTCGAACAACCCGAGAAAGCAGCCTCTCCAATGCGTGTAGTCGTAGAGGGAAGAAAAACCTTCTGAATAACCGTATTCTCCGCAAAAAGATAAGTGCCTATTGTGTTCGCCAGACATTTGTATGTCGTGTAATAGTAATCGCCGCCTGCCACAATCCGTGCATCAGACATATCCAGTGTGGCGAGTTTTTTCATCTCCCGGATCACTTTGAAGTCGCTGCCGTTCAGTTCGCCGGTCACCGTCAGTTCGCTGATGGAGTTGGTTGAGTTACCCACCAAAGAGGATAGACTGCCTGCCGGAGAAACATGAAAAACCTCTGCTTTTGTTAAGAGAGGCAGTAGCAGGAAGAGGACAAGGATCAACGGCCTGATGGATTTCATTTAGTAAGATTTACATGATTCGCCCGAATACATGCAAATGTACAAAAACTATTTATCTCGCCAATAAAATAACTATAAATTCAACGGATTGCCTCTTTGGATAACGTTTTCAGCAGATATTCAGACGATAAGATCTTTTCCATCGCCTTGCTGACAGAGTGAAGTCCAAACTCTTTCGCGCTGAGAAGCTCCGGTCTGACAAAGAAAGACTCAGCCACATCATCGTGCGCCTGAAGCGTGGAGCAGTCGCTGACGTCGCATACAAAGAAGAGATCGACCGTATGAACAGTAAAACCTGAATAAGGATAGCGGTTGGGCAGAGAAAAGAGGAAGCGGGTATCCGTCACTTTCAAGCCGGTCTCTTCCTCCACTTCCCTTGCGACACCCTCTTCAGCCGTTTCGTCCATATCGATAAATCCGCCCGGCAGATCCAGCGTTCCTTTGGCCGGTTCGTGGGCGCGGCGTGTAACCAGCAATTCACCTTTATCATTAAAGATCAGTGCGACCGTGGCAGCCGAAGGGTTGAAATAATAGACAAACTGGCACTCCTCGCACTTGTATGCTTTGAAATTATGTTCCGAGAAACGATTGGAGCCGCACATCGGACAATAGTGAAAGAGGTGTAATGGGTGCATGTTGATGGGTATAAACAAAAACAGCCCCGAATATCGGGGCTATTGCTCTTCAGGTTGGACTTGAACCAACGACCCCCTGATTAACAGTCAGGTGCTCTAACCAACTGAGCTACTAAAGAATTTGCTATCTCCTCTGAAATAGCGCTGCAAAAGTAATAGGATTTCCTGAAATATGCAATATATTTGCATAAAAAAATAGGGGAAATGAACATTTTAGGGATAGGTAATGCACTTGTAGATTCCATACTTGAGTTGAAAGAGGATCGTATATTGGTAGATTTGGGACTTCCGAAAGGTAGTATGCAGTTGATAGACAGCGACAAACTGAAGTCAATCATCGAACAGACCCGTGGTTTCAAAGCTTCGCAGGCAGCGGGAGGTTCAGCGTCCAATACCATCACCTCGTTGGCTCATCTGGGTGTAAAGACCGGGTTTATCGGAAAGATTGGAAAGGATGACACCGGACAGTTTTATAAAAATGACTTGTTATCAAGAGGTGTGGAGCCCAACTTGCTGGAGGGAGATTTACCTTCCGGAACAGCGATTGCTTTTGTTTCGGCTGATGGCGAACGTACATTTGCCACCTATCTGGGTGCAGCTGCTACTCTGGCTCCTGAAGATCTGACTCCGGAGATGTTTGCCGGATACACCCTTTTTCATGTAGAAGGATATCTGGTGCAGTCGTACGCGCTTATTGAAAAAGCGATGAAGCTTGCCAAAGAGGCCGGTTGCACCGTTTCCATAGACCTGGCAAGCTATAATGTTGTGGAAGATCATCATGCGTTTATGCACCGGTTGGTCGAGGAGTATGTAGATATTGTTTTTGCCAATGAAGAGGAGGCCAAAGCCTTTACCGGTAAAGAGCCGCTAGAAGCATTGAAAGAGATTGCGCAACAGTCGAGGATTGCCATCGTGAAGACAGGACCGAAGGGTGCCTTAGCCATGTGCGCCGAAGAGATCGCATCCGTGCCGGCTATTTCTGCCACTTGTGTTGATACCAATGGAGCAGGCGATGCGTTTGCGGCAGGCTTCTTATTTGGAATCACACAAAACTGCTCGTTGGCCACTTGTGCTACGATGGGCACCGTGTTGGCAGGCAATGTCGTGGAGGTCACCGGTCCGAAGATGGACGCTGCCCGTTGGATCCAGATAGAACAGATCTTGCAACCCATATTGCAGGCAGATCCCAATCGTGAAGTTCAGAAAAATATAGTAAGAGATTGATAGTATGAAGATAAGCAAACGATTGACCGGAATAGTCATTTGCGGATTTACCGTGCTGGCTTTGGCAAGCTTTGCCGGAGACAGGAAGAATTTTGAGGTTTCCAAAAACATGGATATATTCAGCTCCATTTACAAGGAGCTGAATCAGTTTTATGTGGATACAATCATTCCTGAAAAGACGCTCCGCATAGCGATTGACTCGATGTTGGCCAGTTTGGACCCCTATACCGAATATATTCCCGAATCGGAAGGGGGCGATCTGAAGTTCCTCGCCACCGGAGAATACGGCGGCATTGGATCTGTCATCTCCTATCGTACACGCGACAAACGGATCATCATCAACGAACCTTATGAAGGCCAGCCGGCGGACAAAGCCGGATTGAAAGCCGGAGATGCTCTGTTGGAGATCAACGGCATTGATTTGAGTACAAAAACGACAACCGAAGCCAGCGAACTGCTGAAAGGGGAAGTCGGCACAAAAATCAAACTAAAGGTGGAACGCGCAGAGTCTGTGAAGCCACTCGTTTTTGAAGTAGAGCGAAAAAAGATTCAATACAATCCGGTCGCCTATTATGGCACTGTAGGTAAGTCCACCGGATACATCTATCTCTCCACCTTCAACGGAAAGACCTCTTCAGAGGTGAAAAAAGCATTTGAAGATCTGAAGAGCAAAGGCATCACCTCGTTGGTACTTGATTTGCGTGGTAATACAGGCGGGTTGCTTGAGGAAGCCGTTCAGGTGGTCAACCTGTTTGTTCCCCGCGGACAAGAGGTTCTTTCTACCAAAGGAAAGATCAAACAGTGGGATCGTGTCTATCGCACGACCCAGTCGCCCATAGATACCAATATCCCATTGGCGGTATTGGTCAATGACGAATCCGCTTCCGCTTCCGAGATCGTGGCAGGCGCCTTGCAAGACATGGACCGCGCTGTCATTGTCGGCATGCGTACCTATGGAAAAGGGCTGGTGCAGTCGGTGCGTACCCTTCCCTATAACGGACAACTCAAACTGACGACAGCAAAATATTATATCCCTTCCGGCAGATGCATTCAGGAGATCGATTATTCGCACCGCAAAGCCAACGGAGGCGCACCTCGTATAGCAGATTCCCTGACGACAAAGTTTCGCACCAGTCGCGGGCGCATTGTACGCGATGGGGGAGGTGTGATGCCTGACTTTGTCAACGAACCGGAGAAGATGCGTACCATCTCCTATTACCTGTTGCGCGACGGACATCTTCTCGACTATGCCGCCCGCTATCTGCGTCATAACACCTCCATAGCCGCTGCCGATCAGTTTGCTTTAAGTGAAGAAGCCTACGCCGATTTTGGCAAGTACCTCCATGAGCAGCAGTTTACCTATGAGAAACAGTCAGTGAGACTGCTCAAAGAGTTGAAACAGATTGCTGATTTTGAAGGATATTCAGAAGAGGCCAAAGAGGCATTACAATCGCTGGAAACTACATTTGCCAATGATCTGGATAAAGATCTGCAGGAGTTTAAACCCGAGATCAAAGAACTTCTCGAAGCCGAAATTGTCAAACAGTATCACTATCAGAAAGGCGTAGTGATCTATTCCCTCAAGAAAGACAAAGATCTGAAGAAAGCGATGGAAGTACTGGATGATCCGGCACTCTATAAGAAGACGTTGAACCTATAATAAAAAGAAGAGAGAGGATAACCGATTGGTTATCCTCTCTCTTCTTTTTGTCTGTTCGTCTTATTGATGCAGATACTCGTCCATCGAAGCAGCCGCTTTTCGTCCGTCACCCATGGCGAGAATAACAGTAGCACCTCCGCGTACAATGTCGCCACCCGCATATACCCCGGGGATAGCAGAACTCATTGTATCTTCATTGACAATGATTGTGCCCTTTCGGCTGATGTTCAGTCCCTTGATATTTTCCGGAACCAGCGGATTAGGAGAAACACCAATGCTGACGATCACCTCGTCCACGTCGATGGTCTCAATAGCTCCCGGGATCTCCACCGGACTTCTTCTACCCGAAGCATCCGGTTCGCCCAATGCCATCTTTTGCAATTTCATCTGGCGTACATGTCCTTTCTCGTCACCGATGTATTCGATTGGGTTGTGAAGAGTCATAAACTCAACACCCTCTTCTTTCGCATGTTTCACCTCTTCGATACGAGCCGGCATCTCATCTTCCGAGCGGCGATAGACGATCATCGCTCTTTCCGCTCCCAAGCGTCGTGCCGTGCGCACTGAGTCCATCGCGGTATTACCACCACCGATGATAGCCACATTTTTCCCGATCAATACAGGCGTATCAGAAGCCGGGTTGGCAGCATCCATCAAGTTGACGCGTGTCAGGTACTCATTTGACGACATCACGCCGATCAAGTTCTCTCCCGGTATATCCATGAATCGGGGCAAGCCCGCTCCACTTCCTACGAAGATCCCTTGAAAACCCTCTTCTTTCAGGTCGTCATACGAAATAGTCTTTCCGATGATACAGTTTGTCAAAAACTGAACACCCATGCTCTTCAAGTTCTCGATCTCCACATCCACGATATGGTTGGGCAGACGAAACTCCGGAATGCCATATTTCAATACGCCACCGATCTGATGCAGTGCCTCGAAGACAGTCACATCATAGCCTTTTTTAGCCATGTCGCCGGCAAACGAGAGTCCGGCAGGACCGGAACCGATCACTGCGATCTTTATTCCATTAGCAGGAGCAACCGCTGGCACAGACATTTGTCCGCTTTCACGTTCATAGTCCGCAGCAAAACGCTCCAGATAGCCGATAGCTACCGATTCTTTGCCCAGTTTCATTGTATATACACACTGTTGCTCGCACTGTTTCTCCTGAGGACAAACCCGTCCGCATACAGCAGGAAGCGCACTCGTCTCCTTCAGCGTCTTGGCCGCTTCCAGAATCTCTCCCCTCTCAATATTTTTAATAAACTTCGGGATGTTGATTTCCACCGGACATCCGGAGATGCATCCGGGGTTCGGACAATCCAGACAACGTTGTGCCTCTGTCATTGCCTCTTCCAGGGTCAATCCGAGATTCACCTCTTTGTTGTTATGACTCCGTACTTCAGCATCCTGTTCATGCATCTTCACGCGTTGCAGATCCGTACGCTCTTTCGCTTTCTTGCCTTTACGGAGTTGTTCGCGCCAGGTCTCGTCGCGTTCAGCTTTCAAAATTTCTTCTTTTGTCATCGTTTCAGTGCGTTGGCTTGTTCTTTTCCAGTTGTTCTTCCTCTTTATAAGCACCCAGTCTCATCAGCATCTCATCAAAGTTTACTTCGTGCGCATCAAATTCGGGTCCGTCCACACAGACAAACCGTGTTTTTCCTCCGACGGTGATACGGCAGGCGCCACACATACCGGTGCCGTCTACCATGATCGTGTTGAGAGAAGCCACAGTCGGAACATTATATTTCTTTGTCAGTAAGGAAACAAATTTCATCATGACAGCCGGACCAATCGTTACGACCAGATCCACCTTTTCGCGGTTGATAATCTCTTCGACACCGTTTGTGATCAACCCCTTCTTGCCATACGAGCCATCATCCGTCATCACAACAACTTCGTCCGAGAAGCTACGCATCTTATCTTCAAGAATCACCAGGTCTTTTGAACGGGCAGCCAGAACCGTGATGACCCTGTTTCCCGCTTTTTTGTACGCTTCGGCAATCGGAAGCATCGGAGCCACTCCAACACCACCACCGGCACAAATGACCGTGCCTACTTTTTCGATATGTGTCGGTTTGCCGAGAGGGCCTACCATATCTGTAATGTAATCACCTTCATTTAACTCACACAATTTGCTGGAGGAGCGTCCTATCTTTTGAATGACCAGCGTGATAGTTCCTTTCTCTTTATCTGCGGATGCGATAGTGAGCGGAATTCTTTCTCCCAGTTCACCCACACGCAGTATGATGAAGTTTCCTGGTTTGCGTGAACGGGCAATCAGAGGTGCTTCCACCTCTAAAGCGACAACGTTCTCAGAGAAATACTCTTTTCTGATAATTTTATTCATGCTTGTATTGTTGTAAAAAGGAGTACAAAAGTACTATTTTTGTTTGTCAGAACGAATGATTTGCTGAAATAAGTTTCTTATTCAGCCATATTAATATCTTTTAATATGACAGCTTACTATTGATTTGAAAAAGGCAAAAAAGAAAATAGCCATGCCTAAAAAGTGGCTGGCTTAGGATTATATCAACGAACTGAGCACGCGCGATTATTCCCAATTCATAAAAGACTCCATCGTATATGTACTGATGTTTATCCCCAACGAGGCTTCGTATATTCTCGCGGTTCAAAAAGATCTTTGATCCCCTATGGATCAACTGCAAAACCTGAGGAGTAAGAACAAGGAGCATCTGAGCGGCTTCCGTCATTGGGATCAACTAAACCATGCTGAGGAGTGGATTTTTTACCCTGAGAACATCGGGTCGCGCTTGAGCATTGACGAAACAAGTCTATCCAACGGAGAACTTTATACAATCCTTACCAATAAGGCCGCCAAGGGCCGTAAAGGATCGTTAGTGGCCATGATCAAGGGCACGGATGTCACAACTGTGAAGGATGTTTTGCTCAAAATGTCCCGCCGCATTCGCTGGAGAGTCAGGGAGATCACCTTGGATATGGCTCCCAATATGGAAACTATAGCCAGACTCTGCTTTTCTTCGGCCATGCAGGTAACCGACCGGTTTCATGTGCAGAAACTTTGCTCTGACGCCGTACAAGAGAAACGAAGTTCTTTCTTTTCAGACTGGCAACTATTTTTGCATAATACTACAAATCCTCAGGTTTTGTAGTTGATCCCTGGCTTACCTATATAGCAAAAAAAAAAGGAAAGAAAAAGCCCTGTATCTGTATGGATAACAGGGCTTTAATATCTTTCCCGTGTACTCGAAGCGGGACTTGAACCCGCACAGCTGCAATAGCCAAAGGATTTTAAGTCCTTCGTGTCTACCATTCCACCATTCGAGCGGACCAGAGCGAAAAACGGGACTCGAAC
>JAQUZH010000198.1 GCA_028691445.1 Bacteroidales bacterium
GTTCCCAAATAGAAGCATCCCCAACAACGGCACAGAGGAAGGAACAAAAATCGCTGTTATCACACCCAATACTATTGGGAAAATGATTTTGATAGCTTTCAGGTTTTTAATTTTATGTTTGGAAGGATACTGTTTATCCATCTCGCGCATGTTGATCTTAAACTCCTTTTTAGTCATCAGTAAATTGGCAACCAAAGGAATAATGACCGGAACAAGCGCCATGTATGAATAGGCTGCTATGGCAATAGGACCTAACAAATGTGGTGCTAATTTAATAGTAGTATAAATGGCTGTTGGGCCATCGGCTCCACCAATAATACCAAGCGAGGCGGCTTCTTTGAGCGTAAATCCCATAAGCACAGCTACCAAAAGTACCGAAAAAATTCCGATCTGCGCCGCCGCGCCAAATATGGCCAATTTTAAGTTGCGGAGCATCGGACCAAAATCAGTTAACGCGCCTACTCCCATAAAAATAATAGGAGGTAGAAATCCTGTCTTGATTAAACCATAATACAAATAGTTCATGATTCCGTATTCATGCGCAATTTCAAACAGGTTTTTGTATCGGCCATCGGCTAATTCAATGTACTCAGCCGGCACGATGCCCATTCCACCGCCTGGAAAGTTGGCTAACAGCACACCAAAAGCAATGGGAACAAGTAATAAGGGTTCATACCCTTTACGAATACCCAAATAGAGTAGTGTAAATGCAATAACCCACATGATCGCCACCTGATAGGTAAATCCACTCAGAGCCGTCATGTCATATAATTTAGATACTATTTCCTGCATTTCTATTGGAGTTTAAATAATACATCGTCTTCTTGAACCGCATCGCTATTGTTAAAGCATATCTCAATGACCTTTCCATCAGAGTCTGACGAAATGGCGTTGTAGGTTTTCATTGATTCAATATAGCAAAGCAAATCTCCCTTTTTTATCACATCACCCACTTTTACAGCTGTTTCTGACGAACTATTAGTCAGATAAAACTTGCCTTCGAGTGGGGCTACGATCTCTTTTACCTTATCCGAAGAAACAGTGGGTGCAGTAGGAGCTGATTGTGATTTAGCTTCAAGATCGGAGTTCGTGTCAGTGTAACTAATCTTTACGAGAAACTTCTCTCCGTTTACTTCCACCTGAACGCTTTGTTGCTCAATAAGTGCCGGTGCCCCTTCTGGACATTTTTTTGCTTTAGCTTTTTGCTGAGCTAATTCAACTTCGAAATCAGCTTTTGCTTTACCTGATCTGAATGCACGGTATTGTTCGGGGTGCATAGCCAGTTCAAACAGCTCTTCATCATCCGGACCAAGATCCCAGCCATTCTCTTTCATCTCGGCTTTAAAGTCATCAAGTTTGTCCGGATAAAGTGCTTGTGGGTCACCGGTATAAAATTCGCGCCCTTGTTCTTTGGCTAATTGTTTAATGACCGGATCCACATCTCCGGGTAGTTTCCCGGCTTTGCCCAATATCATGTCCCAAATGTTATCGGCTATCATAGTCCAACGCTCTTTCCCTTTGGTAAGTTGCATAAGGTTAAACATGGCCAGATTCTTTACGTATTGTGAGAAAGGAGTAACTAAAGGTGGATAACCGACACGTGGCCACACGTAAGCTACTTCATCGAATAGTTTAATAAGAAGCTCATCAATAGTCAATTCAGCTTCGCCTCTTTTTGCTAATGATTTGTTTACACTCACAAGATTGTCTTTCAGGTCGTTCATCAGACTGCCCATCATTCCGCCGGGCAAACCTGATGCAATAAGTAAGGATTGCAGACGGCGATTTGACTCGGGAATGAAATAACCCAAGAAATCGTCCATAAATTCCTGTGTTAGAGCTCTGGCACGCATGTAGGCTGCCATATCGATTTGGGGAACTTTAAAACCTGCATCTTCGAGCATTTCACGTACCATGATCACATCGGCGTGTCCTGTTCCCCATGATAATGGCTCCATGCCTACATCAATAATATCGCAACCATTACGGCAAACTTCCAAAATAGAGGCGGGGGTAAAACCGGGGCCGGTTTGACCATGATATTGGACAATGGTTTCGGGATTCTTTTCTTTGATATACTTGACTATTTTCCCAAGTGTAGCCGGACGACCAATTCCTGCCATATCTTTCAGGCAAATCTCATCAGCACCGTTTTTAATCAGTTCATCAGCTAAGTTGCAATAATATTCAATGTTGTGAACTTCCGAAACTGTGATTGACAAAGTAGCTTGTGCTATCATTCCCGCTTCTTTGGCATATTTGATAGAAGCAATAATATTGCGTGGATCATTCAGTCCGCAAAAACAGCGGGTAATGTCAGTTCCCTGCGCTTTCTTTACTTTGTAAAAAAGTTTGCGAACATCGGCAGGTACCGGGCTCATGCGCAAACCATTTAATGAACGGTCTAACATGTGTGTCTGAATGCCGGCTTCCTTAAAAGGACGACACCATTCGCGAACTGCAATATTGGGATTCTCGCCAAAGAGTAGATTTATTTGTTCAAATCCACCTCCATTTGTTTCAACGCGTGCAAAGCAACCCATTTTGATGATTTCGGGTGCTATTCTAACTAACTGATCAACACGTGGCATGTACTTACCGGAACTTTGCCACATGTCCCGATATACTAATGAGAATTTGATTTCCTTTTCCATTTTGTAGTGAAATTGCTTAAATTTTTGTGATACTTGTAACTGTGCCTTTGCCTTTGGTGGCCAAACTGATGGCTGCCTTAATGGCTGCATGTGTATTGTTTGAGGTTCTGTGTGGTTTCTCAGCTTTGCTCTCCTGTGCTTCTTCTGGAAGATATTTATTCGAAACTCTGATTAATATATCTCCAATAAGTACGATTGAGAACAGGATAAAAAAAACAGTAATCATCCCCACTACCATAAGTGAGAGGGCTTCGTTAAATGGTTGCATTGCTTTAATATTTATTGTTTGTGTAGGTGTTTAGCATAAGACTGAAATGTATGAATGGTATCAATGTGTTAAATTGTAATTTTCTATGCAGTGAAAAAGACACTCTGCAAAAATAGTATTTTTTCTTTGTCTTTTGTTATAACAATGCTTATCTGGTTTGGAATTAACAAGAATTAGAGTCGGAGTTGATAATTTAAAGAGTCTTTGTGTATATCTTTGTATTTATGGAGCGAATTGAAATATCACCAATTTATGAAACAGATTTTTGACTTTCTGAAGGAGCTTGAAGCGAATAATAACAGGGAATGGTTTCAGGAGAATAAGGAGAAATACCTCGATGCCAAAGAGCTGTTTGAGGCGTTTGTCGGCGAACTGATAACGGGGATCAGTCACTTTGATCCGCAGATTTCGGGTCTGCAAGTGAAGACTTGCGTGTTTCGGATCTATCGTGACCTACGATTCTCACCGGATAAAAGGCCCTATAAGATTCACATGGGCGCTTATATGTGTAAGGGTGGCAAGAGTAGTCCGTATGGAGGATACTATGTGCACATGCAACCGGGCGAATCCTTCTTTGCCGGTGGCGTGTATGATGTGGATCCTACCTTGATTAAGGCCATTCGCAACGATATCTACGGTTCGATCGATGAGTTTAGAGCGATCATCGAAGCTCCGGAGTTTGCACGCTACTACTCTTTGTTTGGCGACAAACTGAAGAAGGTGCCTGCCGGTTTTCCTGCTGACTTTGCTGAGGGTGAGTGGCTGAAGTATAAGCATTATTCTCCAGCGAGTTTTGTGGATGAGCGCTTCTTTGAGGGAGATGACGTCGTGGAGAGGTGTGTGGAAAGGCTCAAACTGCTGCAACCGATCAACCGTTACCTTAATTATACAGTGGATGAATGGAAGCAAGCGACCGGCAAATAATGAAATAGATAGAATGACTAAATAGAAAGGAGATAAAACATGTACAACTTTGAATTTTATAATCCAACACGGATTTTTTTTGGTAAAAACAAACTGGGGGTAATTGATAAGCATATCCCTTCGAATGCGAAGGTATTGATTACTTTTGGGGGTGGCAGTGCGAGAAGAAGCGGCCTGATAGATAAGATTAAAACTATTCTTGGTGAGAGAGAGGTGGTTGAGTTTGGAGGTATTGAACCTAATCCACATTACGAGACATTGATGAAAGCAGTGGAAGTGGTGCGCAGGGAGAAAATAGATTTTATTCTTGCCGTTGGCGGCGGTTCGGTGATAGACGGAACGAAGTTTATCACGCTTGCTTCCAGTTACAAGGGCGATGCGACCGACTTGCTGAAGTTTGAGTCGGCCGTTCCTGTGGATGTGTTGGGTGAGGTTGTACCCTTTGGTACTGTCTTGACACTGCCTGCCACGGGTTCGGAGATGAATGATGGCGCTGTGATCAGTTATGGAAACGGAAAGTTTCCGGTGATGTGCGAACGCTCTTTTCCCCGCTTTTCCGTCTTGGATCCGACGATTACCTTTACGCTTCCTAAGATTCAGGTGGCCAATGGGGTGGTGGATACGTTTATCCATACAGTAGAGCAATATCTTACCTATCCGGTGGATGCGAGGGTGCAGGACCGTCTGGCGGAAGGACTCCTCCAAACTC
>JAQUZH010000022.1 GCA_028691445.1 Bacteroidales bacterium
TTTTCAATTCAAGTAATGGTGCGATTAATAGTGGGTAGAAACTCCTCCTGCCCTGACAAGAATATGTTTCAATTCCAGTAATGGTGCGATTAATAGCGAACAAAGCGTGCCCCTGTTTTCAAGCTCAAGTGTTTCAATTCCAGTAATGGTGCGATTAATAGACGGTTCAACAGGAGCCGAATAACCTGTTGGTGTGTTTCAATTCCAGTAATGGTGCGATTAATAGTGCGATTGCTCTCGGCCTTCCTGCCCCTACGCCGTAGTTTCAATTCCAGTAATGGTGCGATTAATAGTTGAGTATTCGGATGGATGCATTGTATTCAGCTATGTTTCAATTCCAGTAATGGTGCGATTAATAGAATAGCCGCTCAGTTCATTCCGTAACTTATCCCGGTTTCAATTCCAGTAATGGTGCGATTAATAGTCTAATATTACTCGCATGACGAGAGTGAAGTTGTTGTTTCAATTCCAGTAATGGTGCGATTAATAGTTAACGCTTCTTCCATATCACTACTACATAATCCAGTTTCAATTCCAGTAATGGTGCGATTAATAGAAGCGTATGGCTGCAAACAGAGAAAAGGAAACACGTTTCAATTCCAGTAATGGTGCGATTAATAGAGTGTAGTCATTTTATTATATCTTTTAGGAACGTGTTTCAATTCCAGTAATGGTGCGATTAATAGAAGCTGTGTTTTCTGTTAAACTTTGTTATTTGCAGTTTCAATTCCAGTAATGGTGCGATTAATAGTTTCCTCTTTAACAGCAACAGTGCAACCTCTTTTGTTTCAATTCCAGTAATGGTGCGATTAATAGATAAAGGACAGTTGGCAGAAGCTGCTATGATTGAGTTTCAATTCCAGTAATGGTGCGATTAATAGTACACTAAGAGAACGACATCGGCTGCTTCCTGAATCGTTTCAATTCCAGTAATGGTGCGATTAATAGACACGAACGAAAAAGGAATAAACGACAGAGAGACAAGTTTCAATTCCAGTAATGGTGCGATTAATAGATTCGCATATCGAAAACAACTAATAATTAGAAACAAGTTTCAATTCCAGTAATGGTGCGATTAATAGACGGGGAAAAATATGAAAACAATTAATGTATATACAATGTTTCAATTCCAGTAATGGTGCGATTAATAGTTTATGTGGAGTTTTATTTTACTCCTTACTTTTGGTTTCAATTCCAGTAATGGTGCGATTAATAGCTTAACGCTTCTTCCATATCACTACTACATAATCCAGTTTCAATTCCAGTAATGGTGCGATTAATAGTGAAGAAGAAAATCGAAAAGGTTATTGCTCAGAGTAGTTTCAATTCCAGTAATGGTGCGATTAATAGGGATATCCGTCTGGCAAACTCGAAGAAGACGTACAAGTTTCAATTCCAGTAATGGTGCGATTAATAGAAGAAGAAGAGTTTGATGAATGGCTGGATAATTTGTTTCAATTCCAGTAATGGTGCGATTAATAGAATATTATACAAGTTAAGACACCTAGAAGAAGAGATGTTTCAATTCCAGTAATGGTGCGATTAATAGATAGCCATAGTGAATAAGTATTAATTATCTGTCAAAATGTTTCAATTCCAGTAATGGTGCGATTAATAGTACGGAAGACTCATTAGCAGAGTGGAAGGAGACAAGTTTCAATTCCAGTAATGGTGCGATTAATAGACTATAAGGATTTGTTCTGCAGTGAACCGATTTTAAGTTTCAATTCCAGTAATGGTGCGATTAATAGTACCTACGACGCTGTGAACCTGCTCTTAGAATTCAGTTTCAATTCCAGTAATGGTGCGATTAATAGTACGTATTAGATTCCACTAAACAGAAGATATTCGAGATGTTTCAATTCCAGTAATGGTGCGATTAATAGTTCATTGATGCCGGATTATTCACGATGTCCGAACTAAGTTTCAATTCCAGTAATGGTGCGATTAATAGTGTAGATGGAGAGCTTTTGTCTTTCTTAAGAAAAAGTTTCAATTCCAGTAATGGTGCGATTAATAGCCGTCCAACAACATAAAAAAAGAATATGTATATCAGACAGTTGCGAGTACAAATATACATAATTTTCTTTGAATATGTTGTCGAACGGCAATGATATATAATTCACGGGGTATCGACAATTCACGTTATTGTGTTGATTTTTAGAATGTCAAAGAACGAAAGTGCATAAAAAACAATTCATCTCCACATAATATTTGTAAGAATAACGGCTTCGACAACTATAAAAAGTTTCCAATTGATGATAACTCCTTACCAATTATCTCTTTATATAACCATTTCTCTTGTCGGCTTTTGAAGATGATCAAGCTATCCTTATCAGGATCCATGCGTTTAAGAGCCTTTATCTTTAGCTCCTCCAGTTTTACCTCCGTTATTTCTCCCTCAAATACAGAGTTCTGTATCCAATTGAGATACTGTCGACAAAGCTTTAATATTTTGCCTACTCTTTTCTCACCTACGTCATAGACCAATATAACATACATAGTTACCAATACATTTTAAATGGTTTGTATTCCTCAATTCCCAGAAGATGCTTGCTGAGCTTGTAACATTCAAGCTTAATCAGATGTTTATAACTCACATTCCGTTTAAGCGAACGATGTTGAATAGTTTCCGTTAAACGCTCTTCAATGGCTTTTACGAAAATCTTTTTCCCAGCTTCATTGAGTATGCATTTGTTCAGTTTCTTATCAAAATGCTTTTCTTGAATTTCTTTTTTATTCAGCACTTTAAAGATTACTCTGTCCACAATGATCGGTTTGAAAATCTCTGCTACATCTAGTGCGAGTGAATATCTTCTTTCACCGGGTGTATGTAAATAACTGATCGTTGGATTTAGTTGTGTTTGATGAATCGCCTTAAGACATTCGCTGTAACACATCATATTTCCGAATGAAATTAGAGCGTTTACCTCATTTCGTGGTGGCTGTTTGGTGCGAATTCCCATTTCAAAATCATTCAAGATAAGATTGAAAGCCTCGTAATATGTTTGCCTAATATTTCCTTCAATTCCCATTAGTTCTTCAGGAGTTTTTGACATCGGAATATTTGCGGCATACGTATTCATCAGCTCCATCAAAGGTTCCATATCTTTACCCCGCCGATTGTAATATTGTAGGTTCTTCTGCATATTATATTCGGCACCCAAAATAAATTGATGCGCTATTTCCATCCGTTTCTTTTTATCAAGATGCGCTTTTGTTTGAGCAAGGATCATTCGACCGGCGAGAAGTGTATCTTTGGGCATAAAAGAACCAGTATAGTTCTCGTAATAATCGAAGAAATGCAAGGCTATACCATTTTGTCCAAGAAAGTTGTACAAAGCACTATTAGCATCAAGCGATCCGAAAACATAGAAACTATCCACCGTCTCAATGGGTATATATCGTGGCTGACCGTCACGCTCTACTCCATTGTCATCTTCCTCTATCGGTGTAAATTTTAACGTGTTGTCTTTACGGCTCAGCCGTCCTGGATTGAAAAGATAATATGTTTTTTTCATTGTTCCTCTGCTACATAACAAAATTCATAATAGCTGCAATTACGACAAATGCCGGCATTGATTACAGGAGGACAAACATCAGAACTAATGATCCTTTCTATATCCTGTTCAATGCGTGCAATGCTTTTTCTATCATCATCGGTCAGCTCCACTTTGGAGGTATGTCTCAAAGTTGGATATTCAAGAATACCTGTCACTCCGGAAATGCCATTCCGCTCAAGTACGTGAATATAGTATTTAACCTGCCATTCATGGGCACTTTCTACTTTATCGGAACGTTTGATCTCATGAATAACTTTGTTCCTAGTATCATAAAAGTCAATCTTTACACCATCAATCTCAATCTCTTCGTACTTTTCCGGACGTTGAGGATAGGACTTCTCATGTATGAGTTTACCGTCATAGACCATGTCTGATGTATGCTCAAATCGTATTCCATTAGCATGTAGCCACATTTCTCGTCTGCAAACATGGAAAAGATTCACTAATGTGGCAGTAACTTGCATACTTAAAGATATTGTGAAGTTGAGAGAATAGTTGTATTTATTCCGTCTTCATAAGAATACACATCCTTATATGTTTTCAAATAGAAATAGCCATACTTCTCATAGCCATACGTTTCTAAAGTTTTATAATCTATAGAGTTCGGGAATATTGAAAAAGTAAAGTTTGACATTAAGCTTTGAATTTTTTTCATCTGAATCTTATTCTTTACAAAGTCCTCATCTTGATTTTGGATTATTGAAGTGTAACTATTCCAAACGGCTTCACCGGAAACTGTTTCTTCATACGAAATATGAAATTCTTCAAGAATACTTCGATAATCATTAAAATATTGGGTATCAATCAGCATAGGAACAAATACAGAGATACTGGGGCTTTCAATTAGTTTTAAAGCATTATTTACATATCGAAAGCTTAAATTTGCTGTAGCCTGCATCAGATCGGTAATGTTTTCTATATACATATTTCCGTTTTGAGTAATAATCTGTTTTATTATCTGATTGTATAGTTTGTCAAAGTCCTTATCTTTCAAGATTCTTTCATACTCAACTCCTAAGTTTCGCATAATTTTATAGCGTTCATCACCGCTATAAAGTTCCTTTTCAGAATCGCAATTAAAGATATAAAGTTCACAATCCTTTTTAAGGACATTTCTATTAATACGACCTGCCAATTGTTCCTCGCTATCAATTATTGACTTGTCTTTGAAACCTAAATCCATATCAATATCTACACCTGCTTCAACAACCTGTGTACTGATAAGCAGTATTCTCTTTTTTCTCTTCTCACCAGATTTTAGATCGTAAATTATCTGCTTTCTTCTTGGTTCTAAGATTGTACCGGAAAGTAATAAAACTTCATCGAAGAAATTATTCAAAGAACGAATCAACGAATAAAACTCACTTGCAGTCCTCTTAAAAATAAACTCAATAATAGTGAAAACGCTATTGGGATATGAAGAATTCATACTCGCGTATTCTTCTGATTTTTCAATTACACTTTTAGATAATCGTTCCAGATATATTATTTTATCATCTGGAGTAAGTGGTATTGTCATGTCAGAGAGCAAACTAAAATTGAAATGAACACGATTACAGAAATTAGGATTCTGAAAGTACTTCTTTTTATCTGTTACTAAATAGACAAAGTCAGACGCTAGATCTTTGTTATCAATAATCTCACCAATTTTTGGTAATGTTGCCGACATTACAATAAATTTCATATTGAAAGCCTTTGCATAGTTCGCAATAAAGTAAATTATCTTATTCCATATTTTGGGAGAGTATGATTGAATTTCATCAATAATAACGACAGAATTTGCCATACGGTGCAAAAGATAATTAATCTCTTTGGAATTCGTCTTCAATACGTCAAAAAATCTAACATGAGATAAAAGCAATACGGGGTAATTCATGAACAGATTATCGAGATAATTGAGATAATCATCGTCATAAGAGCCTGTTTTAAAGGGAGCTCTTGAATGTATTTCTGCAATTTCACCAACGTCCAGACCTAATGTTTCACAAAGCGATTTATATGTTTGAGTGATTAGTGTAGTAAAAGGAAACACATAGAAAACTTTTGAGATTGTATTGCTATTATTGCTTCGTAATATCTCAGCCAACGCAAGCATGGAGACATTTGTTTTACCGCTGCCAGTTGGAGCTTCAATGTAGAAAAGACTCTTATCAGAATGTATTCTCACATTCTCAATCACTTCCATTGCAATACTTTGCCTAAGGGCATTTAAATTTGCATTATTTTGCTCCGTATTATTATCAGGATTCATGATTATGCCCCTACTTATTGCCTCATAAGCTTCTTTGTTGTAAGGCTTAAGCGTTTCGGCATTATAAATAATTCTTCTCTTCAGATTCTCATCCATCTCTCCGAAATCTAACAGCATCTCTTTCCACTGATTCATATAGTGTGCCGTAGCCAGATAATCTGAAGCAGTCAATAAGGAGTAATTAAGTTTGATCAATGAAAACAGAGGGAATGAACAATGAGGCTCAATGACATCTGAATTAAACCGATCAAAAAAGAAATTAAAGTCAGCATTTTGCAAAAAGCAACAATGAAATCTTGATATTTGCTCTTCAGTCAAATTTTGTTTGAATACTTTTAAATAGGGCTTTAAGTCATACAAATCGGTTTTCGTTCATTGATCATCATCTTGAGCTTCTTCCATTGTAGGGCTATGATGTCGATAAATTGGATAGCTAAAATAGAATGCAACATTACAAAGGAAGATCTGTTCCTTATCTGATAAATCCAAAGAGACAAAATCAGAATAGAAGTCAGCAAGAAAAATATAAACGCTAACTGCAGAATGATAACTTTCAAAAGAATGACACACTTTTAATACATCAGCTTGATTATTCATTTTCTTCTGCTGGAAGACATGATTTACTTTCCCTAAATCATGATAGGCTATTGCTCGCCAAAAGAGTCTCTCGACCTTTTGAGCAAGCAATAATCTATTACATAACTTGTTGGGAATTGATTCATTTATCAGATTCTCAATGATACCTTTTAAAGAATGTTTTTCTGTAATTGACCAAGCGTACTCAAATACCAAAGCAGAATGTTCTGATAATAATTCAGGTGCCTTTTCCTTATCTTCTTTTTTGGGCAAATGAGCATAATACAAGTCATTACTAGTAATAAGTTCTTCAAAATAGCTGATATCATAGTCAGGCTTTTTCATACCTCAAACAATTAGAACAATTGAATAATATTACTTTCATCTATTTGATAGAAACATCCGTTTTCACTCATATCCATATCTTTACTAAATAATGCATTAGTATACACAAAGTCCTCATACACATACTGATAAAGGTCTTCATCAAATCCAATAGGTAACTTTTCGAAATAGATGAAGATTGGCTCTTTCTCTACAGCATACATAGACATCGATTTCACTATAAACTGACTCACTGAGTCTGTTTTTGCAAATACGGAAGAGATCGTGTAGTTTTGTTTAAAATCGAACTCTTTGACCGAATCATATTCTTTTGCATCTGTCCACCATGCAGAAAAATCATTTTTGCCAAGATAGGGCAGAAACTCAGCCTGATAAGAGAGAATCCTTTCATAAATCAGAAATTCATCCGGATTACCAATATCTAAAAGCATAAAACAACGATATGATGGCTTTATCAGAAGCTGTTCGGTAATAATCAAATTACCTCCAGCTTCATTGCTTGCAAATCCGGTTCCATTATTATAACTGACAATATCTTTCATATAAGAGCCCTTCTCACTATTCAATGGTTGAATGCCTAGTTTTAGATTTTTCAGTCTTGTATAGTAATCGGGTAACTGCCCATTTTGCTCATATCCCTTCAGACCTGCGATTGCCCCGAGAATGCCGAGCAAAGCAGGTTTATGAAGCATATTGTAAGTTATATAAATACCGTCGTTTATATCTGGCTTTTTTAAAAAGCCCATTTCTGCTTTTAAATCAAATGAAATTAATCTTTCATTCTTATTCATCTTATAAATCTATTTCGATTGCGTTTAGGGGTTGGTTTCTCAACTTTGTAGTTTGTTGATTGTAGAAGATTTCCATACATGCCACTTCAACATTGATTTTTTCTAACTCTGCTGAGAGTCTTTCAAAATCGTAGACGCATTTACTGTTTTCTTTCTCAGGTAGCAAATCAATCAAAGTCGAAAAATTGGGTAATACTAACTTCGAGTTCTCGTTTAGTTGCACCCATACCAACATTTCATTCTCACATCCAGCCTTTGAAGCTGAATCGTACCAGGTTGCACCACGTCGCATGGCTTCTTTCAACTTTGATATATCTTCATCTGAAAGCATTTGTGCATTATCACCGGCATTCTCTACAATATCTTTAAGATTTTGAGGATTAACAGAAAAATGATGTAAATAATGGCCTTCTTCCAGTTTTGATTGACGCCCTATCGTTGTCATTCCTTTTTCTGCTTCTGGATCATCAGCTTTATTACTGAAGGGTGAAGTAATTTGTTCAGAAAAGATATTGTTTTCTTTCCATACATTTACTCCATGATTTACCTGTACCGGTCCGTGTAATGATATATTTGTTGACCCTGCAAATGTTGCTCCAAACAAACGAATATCAATACAAGATAAGAGATTCTTAGCAACAGTCGTTTTGACAACTGTTTTACCAGCTCCAACAGGATAGTCGCCAAAAAACTTTTTGTATTTCTCATCCAAAGAGATCGGATTTAGATTTGCGTTTATTGATTTGAAATAGAAGATCTTTTCCTTATCAAAAACATCCTTCATGTAATTCTTTACAGTATACTTAAATGCTTTATCCGTTGCATAAACGATACCGCTAGGTAATGTTCGTGGTTGTCCTGAGAAATCCG
Source organism: Bacteroidales bacterium (assembly GCA_028691445.1). GTDB lineage: Bacteria > Bacteroidota > Bacteroidia > Bacteroidales > JAQUTK01 > JAQUTK01. Next base: position 8,397 of record JAQUZH010000022.1, read on the forward strand.
CGTTATAATTCGAATTAATAGCCTTTACTATTGCACAACCGAAAACTCTGCTTTTAAAATCTGACATAATTATTAATTTTAATAGTTGATTATTTTTCTTTCTCTGATTCATATATCACACAAGGACAAAAACACCCGGCCAAGAAGAACTTCAGCAAAGGTTTCATTTCCGTATCGCAGTTATCAATTAATACCTGTGCCGACAGTCGCTCAAACTTACCCTTACATACATTTATATCATGTTTGTAAATAGCTATCATTTGAGCAATAGCATTTTGTAACTGATTGGATTTTGTTTTTTGGAGAAAAGGTTCAAGCATTGCATATGTTTTATTACTTGCCGCACTTCGATCAATCAAATATGAAACAATTTGACCAGCCCCGAATGCAAAATCTTCAGGTTGTTCAAAATTACTTTCACCTTTTGCAACAATTCTCATCTTGGACATTAAGTCCGGTACTTTTGAAGCCATAGTATTCTCTTTTAAGTTGTTATTATTGAATAGATTATATAAGCTAAACCATATGTTGAGTTTTCTCTTTATTGTGTTGTTCCATTCAAACCGTCCTTTAATTTCGTCTTTATGGACGTTTGACAAAATTGAATGAAATATCATATCCTCAAACATCATCAAATTAATTGCATTTGTTTTTGATTTATAGATATAATCATAAAATGCCCTGCGATATTTCATAATCAAGTGATACATTACATCTCCACCAATTACGTATCTTGGATCAATTTCACTAAAGTAGTTTGTAGTGAATATTTCTTTTTTGACTGCAACAAATGAATTATTGAAAATCTCACGTACAACAATCCTTTCAAAGTCAAAAACCGTATCAAATGTTTCATTCAGAAAAATATCATCCTTAACTCCTGCCTTTGTTACATTATAAATGATGTTGTTTTCATCAAAAGAGATACGAAAAAGTGGAACAAAATCAACATCATTTATCACTATTCCATCTTTTGTATTTACATAATTAATTAGATAGTAATTGGGTAAATAACGCAGATTGTTTTTTTTAAACAACTTCATGAGTAACTCTCTATAATTTATAGCCTTCGAGTCCTCATTAAATAGTTTGACTATATTTTTATTAATTTCCCTCTTGTCAATAACGATTGGCAATGGATTTGGCAAGCATTTCGGTTTTCTTTTAATAAGACTCTCAAAGTTACGGAGCATTAGTGCATCTTCTCTTGAAAAACGTTGGTTTATGCCATCAACGAAACTACTTGTTTTATGTTTTAGGAAAGGTTTCTTATCAGCAAAGGTTGTCAAGAAGCCAACAACACCGAGTTTCTTGTAAGATAATTTCTCATCATTGAAAATCTCACATTTAAGATATTTATCATACAATTCCTTTTGGATCTCAAATTCTATACTTCTCAAATAGATTCTTATATAATTCTTATCTGTTAATAATGAGAACTCGGAAATAGTCTTTATTTTATTCAGTATATCATTCATGTTAGAATAATATCCATCCAAAATAACATCAAAGCTATGATCTTTTTCGAAGTATATTTTACAAGAATTCTTCTTATAATCCAAGAGTCTAGAAGTAATAATGTTTATTCTTTCATCCCGAATTAGTTTCTCATTTTCCTGTTTTTCTTCTTCAGTCAGTTTTTTCTTTTTATCCCATTTCTTTATTCCAAGCACATCTCTATCTGCGTCATTGAAATTAAAATTGAAGGCAATAGCAAAAGGTGAGCAGGAATGAATCTTCTGTTTCGAATCAAATTTCTTAACTTTATTCATCGTTATATAATCTGAGACTCCTTGATATTTTATGCATTCGTTCCATAATGAAATATCTTCGTTTTTCCCATCATAATAATCATAATCTCTGTCTTTTTTTAAATCCTGATTAATCCATTTTCCAGTATCATCTATGTCGATAAAGACATGTAAACCACAACTAGGCTGGATATTTTTTTCCATAATATCAGGAATGTCCTCTATCAGGTTCTCAGTGAAGTTAATTATCTCTCTTATCATATCAATAGTTGTTTATGTTTCTCTATTACTACATATCTATACTAGTCCAATCATCCCAAATCCCAGACTCCCTTTGCCGCCAATACCACTTTCATAAGCAATCTTCATCAATTCTACTGGTGCTGTAAGTTGAAAGCGACATTTAAAACCACGCACTTTACTTTGTTCCGGTGTGTTTGCTTTGATGGTTATGAGTGAAGACTCCGGTTTGGAAAGCACTTTAAAATCAAAGGGGAAGTCGTCTTGGGGAAAGTCTTCACCTGTAAAGGCTTTGTATTTCATTAGCAGGTTAGAGCGGATCAGCTCCGAAGCGCCGGAATCATCAGGTTTTAAATATGCCAATCCACCTTCAGGTCTCATGGATGCCAAACAGATTGAAGAGAGAGTTTTAAACTTCATCGTCTCTGAAAATTCAGGGGAGGGAAGAAGGTCAATGTTCTTTACTGTTAATTGCACTTTTGCATCAGCATTGCCTAGTTCGAAGGTTTGCTGTTGAAACAGGCCGCTAATAAAGTTTTGCGTACTTCGTTCGGGAAGGAATGAGATATCCCATTCTAGCATGTCGCACAGGATCTGGATAAAATCTCCTTGCGGTTTAAGTTTCGGAATATTGAGCCGGGCATATGTAAACAGCTTGAACTGTTTATCGTTGAATTGAAAGCCATTTTCATGCAACCATTCTGAGTAAGCAGCATCTGACTTTGACAAAGTCTTATAAATGACAGCAGACTGTTCATACTGATAGTTAAATGGAAGCAAGTTTCCAAATGCATATTTATCAACTGCTAATTTGAGTCTAAAACGCATATTATTCTATATTTATATTGTTACTCTCTCGTATTTCATTATTTCAACAAAACTTTCCGCTAATTTATTCGCCAAGAACGACAAAACATGTCGTCTAAAAAATTATTTATACTTATCTGCCGCTTTTTGTAATCTTTTCCCCATTTCTGTCCGGAGGTGTTGAGGAGAGATTACCTCCAAAGAATCGCCATAGGAGAGGAGTTCCATGATAAAATCAAGGGTGATAAGCAGATGCAAACGAATGGATATCTCTTTATCTGTTTCGCTGATGATTTCTTGCGAAGCATGTAGCTTGGCTTCTTTGACATACTTACCTGCTTCTTTGGTGAAACGCAGCACTACTTCTTCAGGTTGAAGCGTGTCCATGCTGAAGATACCGAAACAGTTGTCGAAATAGTGTGCGACTCCTTCCGGAGGCTCCCCGTGCTTGTTGAGCAAACTAATGCTGACTACCCGATCCAATGAATAGGTACGGATCTTTCCATCGATCAACCGTTTTGCCAACACATACCAGCGTCCTTTGAATTCTTTGAGTAGCAAAGGCAAGAGTTCACATTCGGATTGTTCATTCTCCCAATTCTTATTATATATAAGGTGTATGATCTGCCGGTTTTTAGTGGCAGCTATCAGTTGGCTAAGATGCTGTGTGCCCAACGGTTTTTGATGGTCAAAATGAAAGATCTCTTTGATAGAGTCAATCATCTTGAGGGAATGAAAGATTTCCAAGTATTGAATTAATTTTTCTGTGTAATAGGGATCAAATGATTCTTCGTCAATAAAGTAGGCTCTTTGCGAACGTGAGTATTCAATGTTCATTCTGAAAATATCGCAGATGTCATTTATGTCGCGTTCTAATGTGCGTGTAGATACATTAAAATCAATGCCAGATCTATCGGAAGCTTGATTCAGGCTTCTTTGTATCTCTTGTATGGTTGCTTTTTTATTGTCTATAAGTAACCGGATGATAAGAACATAGCGAGATAGACATTCTTTGTTTTTCATGTCTGAAAGGTGTTTCTGCGAAGGTAGGTAATTTTTCATACTATATTTCTTTTAATACATAAAAGTTTTATTTGAAAGAGTAATTATCCGAGAAAATCTTCTTTGATCCATTTTTCCAACTCTACGATACCATACAATAGAATGACTCTTGCAACTTTATGAACTTACTGTCTTGGTTGCTATCTGGTTCACTATTATTGGCATTTTGGAGTTTCTAAAAATCCGAAAAGAAGCGTCCCAATCCACCTGAAAAGTTTTCCCATAGTTTTGCCGGAAACTATGGGAAAACTTTTTGCTTTCTTCCGTATATCTTTCCAAAGTTTTCTGTTTGTTTTTTCGATAAGACTTGAACCTTTTATCATGAGGGGTGTAACATGACGTTTTTTGGATCATTTTTCCCAATAGTTGTACCAAACTGTATGAAAAATGGCGTTTGAGCAAATAAAAATGGATACATTTTGGAGCGAGCAAGTCCAAAAAATGAAAACTGACATGCCTCACAGGTCTCTAATGGCATATTCTGGTGCAGTGGTGTAGTAAAACACACTTTTTTTACTACTTTGAAATTTGAAATTAAAAAAAACAACAGAAATATGCCGGCCTTCTGAAAAACCACGCTCTCGAATTTAATACATACTAAATGTTCCATTGTTCAAATTTATTAAATACATTTGCATTATTACACGTAAAATGGTGATTGACTATTTATTCGTGAAATGCCCCATGCTGCAAAAAAGTTTAAAAACTAAAAAAGAATTTATTATGAGAAAATCGATTACTCTTTTCCTGTTGCTTTTCGTTTGTACGCTGAATGGATGGACTCGTCAGCGCACCACTGAAGAGATAAAAGCAATTATCGGAACTCAATTTGGTTCGTCAAATTCTTCGGCGAAGTCTATCGCGTCCGATGAATCTGCATTTGATCTTGTGGCTACAGCTTCCTCTTTTGGAGCTCCTGCCTACTCTATGGCTGATGAAGCATTCTATATTTATAATCGAGAAGGGGGTGGCTTTATCATTGTTTCCGGTGATGATCGTATCGTTCCGATTCTTGGCTATTCTGATAAAGGCTCTTTTCCTACCAACGATATACCTGAAGGTTTACAAGGGTGGATGAATAGCTATACAGAAAAGATTGCAGCCCTGCTCGTCAATGGAGATGCTGTTCAACCTTCTGTCGTAAACAGTCAAAACGGTGGGGTGTATCCTCTCTCTGTCGCTCCTTTTATCCAAACTAACTGGAATCAGGATGAGCCTTATAATCGTTTTTGTCCCGTATATCAATCGGGCACCGGTGACATTCAGTCATTGGTAGGTTGTGTGGCTACAGCGATGGCACAGGTCATGAAGTATTATAATTACCCAACCAAAGGGACCGGGTCAAACAGTTATACTTCTCATACCAGAAGTCTCACTGCTTCAGCCAATTTTGGAGAGACTACGTATGATTGGACCAATATGCTCAACAGCTATACTTCGGGCAACTATACGGAAGAAAATGGGAACGCGGTTGCAACGTTGATGTATCAGTGCGGTGTATCTGTCAACATGGATTATTGCAATGATGATCTGGGTACCAGCAGTGCTGTAGCACACGATGTGGTAGATGCATTGGTCAAAAACTTTGGTTACGATCCCAATATGAGTACATTAACCAGAGATTATTATTCCACAGGCGAATGGATGGGTATAATCAAATCGGAACTAAGCGCGTCGCGCCCGATTATTTACAGTGGCTTTTCTACCAATGGCAACGGACATTCTTTTATCATAGATGGCTATGATAAAAATGAATTATTGCATGTGAACTGGGGGTATGGTGGTCATTTTGACGGGTATTTTAATCTTAGCATATTAAATCCGAAAGATGATGCTAACACCGGGTATGACTATTCTGAAAACTACTATTTCGGTCAAAATATGCAGATCGGTATTCAGAAACCTACCACGGGCACTGTTTATTATCCTTTATTGACGCTGGAGAGTGAACTGATTCCTTCTGCTTCATCTGTGGGACGAAACGACCTCATCGATATTGCAAATATCTTAGTATCCAATAATGGCGCTACTTTTAAGGGAAAGGTGTACAAAGCACTCTATCAGAATGGATCATTAATTACCTTGTTGGAGTCAGACCTCGATTTGGATCTAACCCATGGACAAGGTGTGGAAGTGGATTATCCAGGTTTTAAGATTCCGGAGAACATAACTCCAGGCACCTATCAGCTTTATATTGTTGGAAAGGATGAACACCAGAATGATTGGTCCATATTGAGAAGTAAGGTGAATGTGGCAAATTATCTGACTGTGACAGTCACCGAGTCTGCGGTTACGTTGACTAAACCGGTAACTGACTTTACGCTCTCTTTGAATAAAATTACGGTGGATCGCAAGATCTATGCCGGTCATACGGGGCAGATCACCTATTCTTTGGCCAATGGAGCGGTCGAATTTAACTATCTGTTGGGAGCTATCCTTGTGTCCACACAGGATCAGGAGGGTAAAGGTGTGTTGTTTATTCATGACTTTGTAGGAGCCAATCAGCAGAAGGAAACGACTCTTTCTACTGTTGTTAATGTGGATCCGGGAGAATATACCATTTATCCTGTTTATTCTATTAATAATGGTGTGGATTGGATTGCGCTGCCAAGTACTGCCGAGACTAAAACAGTTACGGTGTATGATACTCCGGTTGGAGAGAGTGCTCTTTCATTGACTGAAACGCCGGTATTGGAGAAGTCTCTTTTGTATCAGGGAGAAAAAGGCTCTCTTTCGGTCAAAATTAAGAATGATGGTGTATTGTATGAGGATTTTGTATACTTGGTGATTTTTAAAGAGCTCTCTGCTCCAAGTATCGGTTTTCTGTCATTCCCGGTATTTATTGACAATAATGATAATAAGTCCTTCACATTTACATTTAATCCACCTGTCGAACCGAGTGGGTATAAACTCACTCTGTATCATTCTGTAAATGGGGAGTTAACGCCTTTGACGAACGGAAACGGACAAGAGTTTGTTGATTTTCAGGTAGCAGAGGGTACTGCTGTTGAGCAGAATAGTGTGGACGATGTGGTGCTGATTTATCCTGCTGGTACATCAGACCAAGTGACGATAAAAGGTGCTAGCGAACTATCGCGCATTGATGTTGTCAGTTTGGCTGGAACTACGCTCCTTACGGTGGGTGCGGAAGCGCTGAAGGTGAAAGAATATACGCTTTCGACCGCTTCTCTCTCTTCCGGTTTGTATCTGATGAGAATTACGACATCGGAAGGTATTCAAACAATCAAGTTTACGAAGAGATAAATGCTGATTGTCATCCTACAAAAATCCCTGCTTCAGTCAATTTGCTGAAGCAGGGATTTTTTTTGTATCTCAGATACTCTCTTCTCTTACTTTTCTGTGATCGCGTCCAGCTGAATCTTGAGCAGTTTGCCGTAGTAACTGTTTTGGGCTTTTCCGGAGAATTCCACAAACAGGAGTTTGTCTTGTGCGTCAAACATATACATCTGATCCATCATAAGAAAGGGCGCCCACCAGGTTTTCTTGTTATCCGTAATAAGTTTGTTGATGCGTACTTCTACTGAATCGTAGATTGCTTTGTTGTCATTTTGCATTTTCTCAAAGGCTTCTGTTTGTAACAACGATCGTATCAAACTGTCGTCATGAGCCTCCTGCGCAATCTTTAAGGCTTCCATGATCTCTTTGTTTGATGCGTGGAAGGTGTCATACAAGGTGTTGAGTGAATCCAGAAAAGCTAACTTCTCTTTATATAAGGTGTGAACGTCGCTGCCGGTAACGATGATGCTGTCGTATTGGTAACTTAGTTTGCCTTCCGATTCCGTTGAGGTGGCTTTGCCGCTGACGGTTACATCTCCTTTTTCTATCAGTACTTTAATAGATCCTTCTGTGTTGATCGCTACGATTTCAAAGAGTCGCGGCTCTTTTAAGGTGCCTTTGAATGTGAATGATCCGTCTTTGACAATAGACTCGGCTATCGGCCGCTCTGATTGGTGCGTGGCTCCCGGCATCAGTTCGACGACCGTTCCTTCGGGTAGTCCATTGATCGTTGCGGTCAGTGTGAATGAAGAGGGTTTGGAGGTGCAGGATATCATTGCTGTGAGTAGCAGAAGGCAGATGGCGGTGGAAAATGAAGCTCTTTTCATTGTGTGTAAGTTTGATTATTTTTTTGAAACAGCAAAGTAATAGAGAATGTTTCAGATGTACAGCATGAATGAGCAGGTTTTTTAGAAGAATGGGGGAAAGCGGTGATTAAAACGATCTGCAAGGTATGAAAGAGAGAAATTGACCTGCTTGTTTTATTTGTTGTTTCAATTAGAAAGCAAAAGCATGTAAATTGTATCATATCTGTTCAAATAACGGCATTATGTGTGTCAAAATATTAAATATATTGATATGACCAAAGAAATATGTCATTAGTTTGTTTTGAATTGATCGTTTTGTTATATCTTTGCATCGTAAAGCAGCAAAGATTTGTTTGAAACGTATATAATGTGTCTTTTTCATCTTCAAATAGAGATATTTCTGACTTTATGTTTTCGAAGATGTTGCGGGTCAAGCCCGCAATGACGACGAGAAGACGCAAGGACGAAAGAGAATAAAGGATCAACGAATATAAACAACTCTTCAATGGTGGAGAGATAAAAATCAATAGTTATGTCAAGTTTACGATTTAATGCTGTAGACAAAGCATTCTGCAGAAAGCCGGTAGCAACAGAGGCTCCGAGTAAATTAACTTCCGATTATTATGGGAAGAATGTATTTAATCGCGCTCAGATGACAAAGTTCTTGTCAAAAGGTACAATCAAAGTCCTTTCGGATGCTATTGATAATGGAATGCCATTAAGCAGGGATATTGCTGATCATGTCGCAGCCGGTATGAAAATGTGGGCGCTGGAAATGGGTGCGACTCACTATACTCACTGGTTTCAGCCGCTGACTGAAGGAACCGCTGAGAAACATGATTCATTTATTGAGTATGATGATAACGGTGGTGTCATCGAAGAGTTTTCGGGCAAACTGCTGGTTCAGCAAGAACCGGACGCTTCGAGTTTTCCAAGTGGTGGTATTCGTAATACCTTCGAGGCTAGAGGTTATACGGCATGGGATCCTTCTTCACCTGCGTTTATCGTAGATGATACCTTGTGTATTCCTACGATCTTTATCTCTTACACGGGAGAGACGCTGGATTACAAGACTCCTTTGTTGAAGGCTTTGAACGCAGTGGATAAAGCAGCTGTAGATGTTTGTCGTTATTTTGATTCTTCTGTCAAGAAAGTATATTCGTATCTCGGATGGGAACAGGAGTATTTTCTGGTGGATGAAGAGTTGTATGCTACACGTCCCGACTTGGTGCTTACCGGTCGCACATTGATGGGTCATGAAAGTGCGAAAAACCAACAGTTGGAAGATCATTATTTTGGTTCAATTCCTTCTCGCGTGGCTGCTTTTATGAGAGATCTGGAATTTGAAGCGTATAAATATGGAATGCCTTTGAAGACTCGTCACAATGAGGTGGCTCCCAACCAGTTTGAGTTGGCACCGATCTATGAGGAGATGAACCTTGCGATTGATCACAACTTGTTGATCATGTCTATCATGGAGCGCGTGGCTCAGCGTCATCACTTCCGTGTGTTGTTGCACGAGAAACCGTTTGCCGGTGTGAATGGATCGGGCAAGCATAACAACTGGTCGTTGGGTACGGATACCGGCGTCGGCTTGATGACTCCGGGTAAGACTCCGACGGAAAATCTTCAATTCATCACTTTCCTTGTCAATGCGTTGATGGCTGTGCACAAAAACGACGGATTGTTGAAAGCCAGTGTGATGACCGCACCAAATGCGCATCGTCTGGGAGCGAATGAAGCACCTCCTGCCATCATCTCTGTGTTCCTTGGAACGCAAATCAGTGCTATTCTTGACAAACTGGAGAACAGCAGCTGTGAAGAAGCGATTGTGATGGATGAAAAGAAGAAACTGAAACTGGCTATCGCTCATATACCGGAAGTGTTGATGGATTCAACTGACCGTAACAGAACGTCTCCGTTTGCCTTTACAGGAAACCGTTTTGAGTTCAGAGCTGTTGGTTCGTCGGCAAACTGCTCGTCTGCAATGACTGCACTGACTGCAGCTGTCGCTTGCCAGTTGATCGAATTCAAATCTGAAGTGGACGCGCTGATCGCAAAAGGTACCAGCCAGGAGAAAGCGTTGTTTGATGTGATCAAGCATTATATCAAGGAGTCTAAAAATATTCGCTTCAACGGCAACGGATACAGCGACGAATGGAAAGAGGAAGCTGCCAGACGTGGATTGGACTGCGAAACCAGTGTGCCGCTTATCTACGACAAGTATGTCACCAAAGCATCTGAGAAACTGTTTGAGAGTATCGGTGTCTTTTCCGCGAAAGAACTCGAAGCACGTAACGAGGTGAAGTGGGAGACTTATACAAAGAAGATCCAGATTGAGGCACGCGTATTGGGCGACCTGGTGATGAATCATATCATCCCGGTAGCAACCAGATATCAGTCTATGCTGCTCGACAATGTGTTCAAGATCAAGAACGTGTATGACGCGGAGAAAGCAACTCAACTGTCGGCTCAGGATCGTTCGATCATCGAAGAAATTGCCGGTCATATCGCTGCCATCAAAACGAAAGTGGATGCGATGGTGGAAGCACGTAAAGTGGCTAACAAGATTGAATGTGAAAGAAGCAAGGCGATCGCTTATCATGATGAGGTATTTCCATACATGGCAGAGATTCGTTACCATGTAGACAAATTGGAACTTATCGTCGATAATGAGATGTGGCCATTGCCTAAATACAGAGAACTATTGTTCATCAGATAAATCAATACAAGGGTATGCCGACCGGGTCAACACCGGTTGGCATACCCTCATGTTCGGATCATTTCAGATTAATTTTGTCAGGGATAACTAAACACAACAATTATGCAAAGAAAATATCCTGTAGAAAAAGGATTATACACCCCGGAAGCAGAACATGATGCCTGCGGTGTAGGATTGTTGGCTCACGTACACGGAGTCAAATCGCATGAAATTGTAGAGAAAGGTCTACAAGTACTTGAAAACATGATTCATCGTGGCGCCGAGAGTTCGGATAACAAAACAGGTGACGGCGCAGGTATTTTATTACAGATTCCTCATGAATTCATTTTACTTCAAGGGATAGCCGTTCCTGAAAAAGGACGGTATGGCACCGGTCTGGTCTTTTTGCCCAATGAGCTGGATGAAGCAGCGTTCTGCATTCAGACGATCGAGTCTGTGGTTGCGGAAGAGGGACTCAAATTATTGGCCATCAGAGATGTGCCTGTCAACAGCGACATTTTGGGAGAGATCTCCCGTTCCAACGAACCTTTGATCAAGCAACTGTTTATTACCGGTTGCAGTACGCAGGATGAGCTGGAAACAAAACTTTATATCACACGAAAGAAAATCGAGAAAGCAATCTCTCACTCTTCACTGACTGAAAAGAGAAGCTTTTATATCGTTTCTCTTTCTTCGAAACGGATTATATATAAAGGTATGCTTACCTCAACTCAGTTGAGAGAGTATTTCCCCGATCTGTCTAATCCAAACTTTACTTCGGGTTTGGCACTGGTGCATTCCCGTTTCAGTACGAATACCTTCCCGACCTGGGATCTCGCGCAGCCGTTCCGCTTGCTCGGGCATAATGGTGAGATCAATACCATCAAAGGAAACCGTTACTGGATGGAAGCCCGCGAGAGTATCTTTAAGGCGGATGTGCTGGGCGATATGTCGGCCATCTTTCCGGTTGTTCAGCCGGGAATGAGCGACAGCGCCTCTTTGGACAATGTGCTGGAGTTTTTCCTGATGTCGGGAAAATCACTGCCTCATGCACTTGCCATGCTGGTGCCGGAGAGCTTTAATGCGAAAAATCCGATTTCTTCTGAACTGAAGGCTTTCTATGAATATCACAGTATTATCATGGAACCGTGGGATGGTCCCGCGACTCTTCTCTTTTCCGACGGACGGTATGCCGGTGGTATGCTGGATCGCAATGGTTTGCGCCCGGCGCGCTATCTGATTACCAACAATGATATCATGCTGGTCTCTTCGGAGGCGGGTGTTATTCCTTTCAAACCGGAAGAGGTGAAGGAAAAGGGACGCTTGCAACCCGGAAAGATGTTGATGATTGATACGGAGACGGGAAAGATTCAATATGACGCCGAACTGAAGGAAAAGCTGGCGAAGGCTGCTCCTTACAAAGAGTGGCTGGATAACAACCGGATCAACCTGGATCAGATCTCTTCGGGACGTTCTGTGAAATATGGGGTGGATCAGTATGAGAAGCAACTTCGGGTGTTTGGCTACCATAAGGAAGATATTGAGAAGTTGATCGTGCCTATGGCGGAAGCAGGTGTCGAGCCGATCTCATCCATGGGTAATGATACTCCGCTGGCGGTGCTTTCCAACAAACCGCAACGCCTTTTCAACTATTTCCGTCAGCAGTTTGCACAGGTTACCAATCCGCCGATTGACTCCATCCGCGAAGAGTTGGTGATGTCGTTGAGTTTGTATATCGGTGCGCAGGAGACTAACTTGCTGGAAGCATCGCCTGAACTGTGTAAGATGGTTCGTCTGCAATCGCCGGTCATTGATAATGTACAGCTGGACTTGTTGAAAAACCTCCGTTACAAAGGGTTCAGATCGAAGACGTTGCCACTGCTCTTTCCGTTGAGCGAGGGAGCGAAAGGACTGGAACAGGCCATCGACGAGTTGTGCAAACAGTCGGAGCAGGCGGTTGATGAATCGTACAATTATATCATACTCAGCGACCGCGGGGTAGATAAAGATCATGCGCCGATTCCTTCGTTGCTGGCTGTTTCTGCCGTCCATCATTATCTGATTGACAAACGCAAACGTATGCAGATCGCTATCGTTGTGGAAACCGCCGAACCGAGAGAGGTCATGCATTTCGCTCTTTTGTTTGGTTATGGTGCTACGGCTGTCAATCCGTATATGTCATTTGCCATCATTGAAGACCAGGTGAAAAAGCACTTGTTGCAACTGGATTTTCATACGGCTGAAAAGAATTATATCAAGTCTGTCAACAAAGGTTTGTTGAAGGTCATGTCTAAAATGGGTATTTCGACGTTACGCAGTTACCGTGGCGCGCAAATCTTTGAAGCGATCGGTATTGGTTCGCCGGTGCTGAACAAATATTTTCAGGGTACATACTCCAAGATCGAGGGAGTGGATCTGGATGATATCGCACGTGAATCGATCTTACCTCATCAGGAGGCGTATCAGGAAGAGGAAAGTGGATTGCTTTCCAACCTCGGTCTCTATGCATTTCGCAAGGATGGTGAGTATCATGCCTGGAACCCGGAAACGATTGCTTCGCTTCAGATAGCAACCCGCTTGGGCAGCTTCAAGAAGTTTAAGGAGTACACCCGATTTGTGGATGAGAAAGCATCTCCTGTGTTCCTTCGCGACTTTATGGGGATTAAGAAGAGAGAACCTATTGATATATCGCTCGTTGAACCGGCTTCGGAAATTACAAAACGCTTTGTGACCGGAGCGATGTCGTATGGCTCTATCAGTATGGAAGCGCATGAGGCT
>JAQUZH010000023.1 GCA_028691445.1 Bacteroidales bacterium
GGGGTTTTGGTTTTAAGAACAGCGACAAGGTGACTCCTCAGATGATTGACAGCATGAAAGCCTTTGTCGGCTATAAGAAAGTACGCATGGAGGAGGGGAGAGTGATCAAAGAGGATCCCCGCACCACCTTTGATGCCAGCGCGATTGCAAAAGGTCTGTCGAGCGACATTGTGGCTGACTATCTGAACCGGAAAGGGGTGGATAATTATATGATTGAGATCGGTGGCGAGGTGGTTACCAAAGGAAAGAATCCGAAAGGCGAACTGTGGCATATCGGAATCAGCAAACCGGTGGAGGATTCTGTGATTAATAATGAGATAATAGCTGTGCTGGCACTGGATAATGTCGGTTTGGCTACTTCGGGCAATTATCGCAATTTCTATATCAAAGATGGGAAAAAGTATGCGCATACCATCGATCCTTCCACGGGTTATCCGGTGCAACATTCGTTGTTGAGTGCTTCGGTCATTGCCAAGGATTGCATGACTGCCGATGCTTTTGCAACCTCTTTTATGGTGATGGGACTGGAGAAAAGTATGCAATATGTCAATACCCACCGCGACATTGAGGCCTATTTTATCTATTCGGATAGTACCGGACAAAACCAGATTGCCATGTCGCCCGGCATGAAGAAGTTTGTATACAAAGAGATGAACGGGAAGTGATCAACTAAAATACTTTACTATGAAAAGAGCAATTCAACTAATCCCTGTACTGGGTTCTCTTTCGGTGACTGCTGTGCAGGCCGGAAATGAGGTGAAAGAGGGTGCGGAAAAGCCCCTGAATATCATTTATATTATGACGGATGATCATGCGCAGCAAACGATCAGCTGCTATGACAAACGGTACAACTGTACTCCTAATCTGGATCGTCTGGCTTCTGAGGGCGTGCGCTTTACCAACAGCTTTGTCTGTAATTCGATCTCCGGTCCAAGCCGCGCCGTACTGATGACCGGTAAGCATAGCCATAAAAATGGGATGAAAGACAACAGTACCTCGTTTGATAATGACCAGCAGACTTTCCCCAAACTGCTGCAAACAGCAGGCTACCAAACAGCAATGATTGGAAAATGGCACCTGAATGGTACTCCGCAGGGTTTTGATTATTGGGAAATACTGCCCGGACAGGGAGAGTACTACAATCCGGATTTTATTACTAAGGAGGGAACGAAGCGTAATCCTGGGTATGTGACCAACGTGATTACTGACAAGGGAATTCAGTTTTTGGAAAAACGCGATAAAAGTAAACCTTTCTGTATGTTGCTGCATCACAAGGCGGTGCACCGTATATGGATGGGCGATCTGAAGGATCTGGATGCGTATGAAGGAAAGAAGTTTAAGATGCCTAAAAACTTCTGGGATGAATATAACGGACGGGAAGCTGCAGGCAAACAGGAGATGACTATCGATAAGCACATGGATCTCGTGTATGACCTGAAGATGAAAGGATCGGGTGCTAAGACGTGGTATGGCGAGGGATTTATCAAAGGGGCTTATGGCCGCATGGACGAGGAACAGAAACGGGTGTGGGATGCACATTATGATCCGATCATTCAGAAATTTGTCGAGGATAAGTTGGAAGGCAAACAGCTGGTCGAATGGAAATATCAACGCTATATGACGGATTACCTGAAGTGCGTGAAGTCTCTGGATGATAACGTCGGACGGCTGTACGACTATCTGAAGAAGAATGACTTGTTGGACAACACGCTGATCGTATATACGTCCGATCAGGGCTTTTATATGGGCGAGCATGGCTGGTTTGACAAACGATTTATGTATGAAGAGTCGATGCGTACGCCGCTGATCATGCGCTTGCCTGAAAGAATGAAGAAACGGGGTGCTGTCAAAGAGATGGTGCAAAATATTGATTACGCGCCTACTTTCCTCGAACTGGCGGGAGTGAAGGTGCCTTCGGATATCCAAGGAATGTCTCTGCTTCCGTTGCTGCAGGATAAGAAGATGGATCACTGGCGTAGTGCGCTCTATTATCACTATTATGAATATCCCGGCGAACATGCGGTGCGTCGTCATTATGGAATACGGACGGAGCGCTACAAACTCATTCGCTTCTATGGCGCGGATGTGAATACCTGGGAACTTTTTGATCTGAAAAAGGATCCGATGGAGATGAACAACCTCTATGGGAATGACAAATACAAAGAGAGAGTTGTGGAGCTGAAAGCTGAACTGGAGGCTTTGCAGCAACAGTATGATGTGAAAGAGTCTGATTATTGACAGACTGTTTGCTCTGTTGGCAATACATTAAAAAAGGCAGTACTCGGGTGAGACTGCCTTTTTGATTAGATAGCTGGAGCCAAAGATCAGCAACGGGAAGCCGATAGGGTGATGCCAATCTTCTCCACTTGTCCGCCGATCGGAGGGTTTACTTTGCTTACTTTCACTTTTACGTTCGTGGCTTGCTCAAACTGTTGGAGAATGGCTCTTATGATTCGGCCACCGACATGCTCAAGCAACAAAGAGGGAATCTCCATCTCCTCTTTTACGATTTCAAAGACGGTTGCGTAGTTGATGGTGTCATGTAAGTCATCACTGAGTGAGGCCTTAAAAAGGTCACACTCGATCGTTACGTCAACGAGAAAGGTGTTTCCTACTTCTCTCTCTTGCGGAGATACACCATGAAAGGCGTAAAACTCCATTCCTTTTAGAAAAATGTTACTGTTCATAAGCTTCTGTTCTATTACTTTCCTCAATCAACTCTTTTATCTTCGCGTTGATGTTTCTTTTTCTTTTCAGCGATTCCAATGTCAGGTGCATCCTGTAACACCAATTGTTTTGCGGGTCGGCCGGCACGTTGATGCGTTCGGCTTCGAAATCCTTTCTGCGGACAGTCGCATCTATGGAGAGCCAGTCCTGCAAAGGAAAGATGGCAATCATGGATGGCGACTGAAGATGTAAGGCTAATATCTTCTCCGCACATTCGGGCGTCAGATCAATAGGTGCTTCTCCTTCGAGGTGTAACACATTGTTGTAGTAACGTTGTGTCCATTCGCTGTTTTCCTGCCACCATCCGCGAATGCCCGACATGTCGTGCGTAGAGGTGGAACATACAGAGCGGTAGGGATAGTTGTTTGTCTCTCCAAATTCCAGACCGTACTGTTTCGGCATCCGCTGTATCTCCAAACTGAGCAACTGAAGCTTTTCCATCACTTCCGGAACACAGGAAGGAATCATTCCGAGATCTTCGCCGCAGCCAAGCATGTCAGTCGCAGAGAGTAAAGGGGGGAGTCTTTTCAAAGCTTCCCTCTTCCAGAATTCTGTATGACGGAAATAGTAAAAGTCATCATGGATACGCTTCATGCACTCCTGCTCTTTGTCTGATAGCTGACGATAACTGTAACTCTCCATGCAGGCTATTCGGGGGTGATACTTCGATTGCTCGCGTGAATCCTCTATAAAGAGTACTTCATTGATCAGATCAAACAGCCCTTTGCGGATGGAGTTGCTTTTCTTGTCTTTTTGCCAGTCGGTCTGATTGGCGATCCGCAGTTGTGAGTTGTACTCTTTCTTGAAGCGATAAGTTCCCTTGGCATTTCGCTCCAGAAAACAGATCTTAACCTCTTCCGCATCCTCCCCAAATAACTTCTGAATGATTTCGTCTGTGATATAGGGAGCTGTCAGTCGCTCTTTGTCAAAAGGAATTCCGGCTTTTTCAATTTCTTCGACAGAGAGAGGCAACGCCGGACTGAAATGGCCGAGCATGCCCTGAATAGATTCTGTCGGAATCTCCCAGATACGGAAAAAACCAAGGATATGATCGATGCGGAAGGCATCAAAATAGAGGGCCATGTTCTGAAACCTCTTCTTCCACCAACGATATCCGTCTTTAGCGATTGCTTCCCAGTTATACGTCGGGAAACCCCAGTTTTGTCCGGTTTCAGAGAAGGGATCAGGAGGCGCACCGGTCTGCCCGTTCAGATGAAAATATTCCGGTTCGACCCAGGCTTCCACACTGTTTCGGCTAATGCCGATCGGAATATCTCCTTTTAGTAAGATCCCTTTCTTGTCTGCATACTGATGTACTTCTTGTAGTTGCAGATGGAGGTGGTACTGGAGATAGATGTATAGTTGAATCTGTGACATTGTTTCCTCGTCGGAAAGCAACTTTTGGGCAACAGCATAATCGGCATAGACGCCCCACTCTGTGAAGTCGGCGCTCTTAAACCGATCGCGTAAGAAACAATACAAAGCATACGGATAGAGCCACTCTTTGTTTTCGTCCACAAACCATTGACATCCGCAACTGTTCAGGATCGCATCTCCTTCCTGTTCGAACAAGATGCGGAAGTATTCCCATTTGAAGGAGTCCACCTGTTCGTAGTAAACGGTATCCTGCTTGTTTAGCTCTTTCAGAAGCCGTTCAAAGCGTGTGCTCTGCTCTTTGTCTTTCACGTTTCCCATCTTTTGTATGTTTAGATAGAGGGGGTGAAGTGCATAGATTGAGATGGCGTTGTAAGGGTAGGAGTCAAACTTGGTATGGGTCATCGTCGTGTCATTGACAGGCAACACCTGAATGATCTGCTGTCTGGTTTGAGCTGCCCAGTCGATGAGTAGCTTCAAATCATCAAACTCGCCTATGCCACAACTCTTTTCCGAGCGCAAAGAGAATACCGGAATGGCAACACCCGATGCACGCCAGTAGGGTTTCTTGTCTCTAAAGATTTTGCAGGAGTCTTCGTTTTGCCATTCATCCTGAAAGAAGAGATCTCCTAAACCATATTCGATGGTATGAGGATAGCCGTATTCCTGGATATCCATCATGTTCTTTTCGCTGATCAGGTAAGAGTAAAAGATGGGTTGGTCCGTGTAAGCAATATCAAGGGAAAGTTCCCAGTAACCGCCTTCTGTGTAAGACATGCAAACAGCCTTATCTCGTTGCCATTCACCGAGTTCCGGGATAGAGCCTGAAATAAGAACGTTCTGTCCCCATCGAGTGTCATAGTGTATTTTAAAGTTGAGTTTCATGTTCGATATGGATATAAATTCGCTCATGCAATATTAGTCATAATGTTTGGATTAGTAAACAAAAGACTCGCTTTTGTGAAGCGAGTCTTTTGATAAAGTAAATGACAAATTCTATTGTATCATCCGCACTTAGAAGTACCACATGACTTACAGGTCAGACATCCTTCCTGGTAAACTAAAGTCTCTTGTCCGCAGTTTGGACATTTCTGTCCCGCTGCAACAGTGCCGTCTGGCATGTATCTTTTCAATGCACGTTCCACACCGTTTTTCCACGTATTGATAGATGCGTCGTTTAGTTCGAGGGCATTTACCAGTTTCATGACCTGATCAATCGGCATGCCATAGCGCAATACACCGGAAATCAGTTTGGCGTAGTTCCAGTATTCAGGATTAAACTTCCCGTTCAGACCTTCGATTGTGGTCTTGTATCCCCGTTTGTTGCTGAATTGGAAGTCATAATGCTTCGTGCCATCATCATCATAGTTTTTGATGATCTTTCCTTTATTGACATTCTTTGGCAGCATAATGCCATCTTCATCATCTTGGATACCGGTAAAGATTTCGTAAGGTTTGTCGTCATACAATCCTACAAAGGCAATCCACTTCTCTTTGTTGTTTTGGAAACGAACGACATCTGCTTCCAATGCTTTGGGTCGTACGGTGACAATCTCGCGACTTACTTTCGGCTTTTCTTCCGAAGGCTTTTCGATCGCAGTCAGGATACCTGATCGTGATCCATCGCGATATACCGTACATCCTTTGCAACCTGAACGCCAAGCCTCTTCATATAACTGACCTACCAACTCTTCTGTTGCTGTTGACGGAAGGTTTATGGTCACGCTAATGGAGTGATCTACCCATTTCTGAATACGTCCCTGCATCCGGACTTTGGCCATCCAGTCCACATCATTGGCAGTCGCTTTGAAATACGGCGAACTCTGAACCAGTAAATCTACCTCTTCCGGGGTGTACTTCTTAGCTGTGTCGTAGCCTTTGGCATTCATCCAATCGACAAACTTGTGGTGAAACACTACATATTCTTCAAAGGCATCACCCACTTCATCCACAAAATCAATATGTGTTTCTGAATCATTCGGATTGATCTTTCTCCTTCTTCTGTAAACAGGCAAAAAGACCGGTTCGATGCCGGAAGTCGTTTGCGACATGAGACTTGTGGTTCCGGTCGGAGCAATGGTGAGACAAGCGATGTTGCGACGACCATATTTTTTCATTTCATCATACAGACTTTTGTCTGCTGCTTTCAGGCGATTGATGAATGGATTGTTGTTCTCACGTTCGATATCGAAAATTTCAAAAGCACCACGATCTTTAGCCAGATGGACAGAAGATCTGTACGCTTCCAATGCAACGGTCTTTTGAACTGTTTCAGCGAAATCGGTGGCCTCCTCTGTTCCATAGCGCAGATTCAATGCGGCAATCATATCTCCTTCTGCTGTAATACCTACACCCGTACGACGACCTTTGATTGTTTTCTCTTTTATTTTCTCCCAAAGTACCTTTTCGGTGTGTTTCACTTCTTCAGATTCCGGATCTTTTTCGATCTTGACGATGATCGCGTCAATCTTTTCCATCTCAAGGTCAATGATGTCATCCATGATGCGCTGCGCTAATGCAACGTGTTTCTTGAAAAGATCAAAATCAAAATAAGCATCCTCTTTGAATGGATTGACAACGTATGAATACAAGTTGAGCGCAAGCAAACGGCAGCTGTCGTAAGGACACAATGGAATCTCTCCGCATGGATTGGTGGATACGGTGCGGTAGCCAAGGTCTGCGTAGCAATCTGGCACCGATTCGCGGATGATCGTGTCCCAAAACAAGATACCCGGTTCGGCAGATTTCCATGCGTTGTGAATAATCTTCTTCCAGATTCTCTTCGCGTCAACAGATTTCTCAAATACAGGTTCGTTGCTGTAAATAGGGTATTTCTGTGTGTATTTATCACCACTGATTGCAGCTTCCATGAAAGCATCATCCATCTTTACAGAAACATTGGCGCCTGTGACTTTGCCTTCTGTCATCTTTGCGTCAATAAATGATTCTGAATCCGGGTGATTGATGGATACACTAAGCATTAATGCACCGCGACGACCGTCTTGTGCTACTTCGCGGGTAGAGTTGGAATAGCGTTCCATGAATGGGACTAATCCGGTGGAAGTCAGAGCTGAATTCTTAACTGGAGAGCCATACGGACGGATATGTGACAGGTCGTGACCTACACCACCACGGCGTTTCATCAACTGCACTTGTTCTTCGTCCACTTTCATGATAGCTCCGTAAGAGTCTGCATCGCCATTCATCCCAATGACAAAACAGTTGGATAGGGAACCTATCTGATGATTGTTGCCAATACCGGTCATCGGACTCCCTTGTGGAATAATGTATTTGAAGTGATCGAAGAGCTTAAATAACTCCTCGCTACTGATAGGATTGGGGTATTTTTGCTCGATTCTAGCCACTTCGTTTGCTATACGCCAATGCATGTCACTGGGATTCTTTTCGAAAATATTACCGAAAGAATCTTTTAATGCATACTTGTTGACCCATACCCGGGCAGCAAGTTCGTCTCCTGTAAAATACTCAAGAGATGATTTAAATGCTTCATCGTAGTCGTAACCTTTATTTTCCACTGAAATTGAGATTGTTAGAGTGTGAATATTGTATGTTTGTTTATTTCTTTATTGTAAGCAGTTGCAATATTACTCATGAATATCTGATTGCCCAAATATATTAACATATTATTTTCAATAAAAGCAGAAAGTTTTCCAAAATCTTTTTTAGATGTTTGATATTCAATGTTGTAGAAAAAATGAATGGTCTAAAAGTTTTCCAGAAATATTATTTACGATATTTTGGAATATTGTTTTTGATTTGGCTAAGCTCTCCTGTGTGTCGTGTATTCATTCTTAAAAAGTTCTTATTTGGGTGATAATTTGTTTGCAGGATACCTCCTGCTGCTATTTCGAACGGCTACTTCTTGTTGCTGCTATCTGCTGAGTTCAAAGGGTGATTTGGATTGTGTAGTCAATCAAAATTTGACTGTTGGAGTGCAATATAAAATCATTGAAAAGAGACTCTTATCCAATGAGAATTGTTAACTTTGTATGATAGTTCGATGAAACACGACAATAGAGAGTATTATGTTTAATTTATTTCGAAAAAAAGCAGATTCTAATGAGAGTGGCAAACTTCCTTTTCAAGTGGAGGTGCATTGCCATGTCTTGCCCGGCATAGATGATGGTTCAAAGACGGTGGAGAGCTCTGTCGAGATTGTCGGAAAGCTTCAGTCTATGGGTATTCGTAAGATTATTGCTACTCCGCACATAACTAACGAGACATTTCCTAATACAAAAGAGACAATCGAAGCGGCATGTAATCTACTCAAGCCGGCGCTTATAAGAGAAGGTATTGATGTCGAACTTGTATACTCGGCGGAATATCGGTTGGATGAGTTGTTTGATAAGATTCATGCTGAAAAAGCTCTTATTCCGTTTCCGAAGAGTTGTGTCTTGATAGAGAATTCATTTATCCAACCTTATTGGGCACTTGAGAAGCTCATCTTTGATATGCAAACTGAGCAATTGAATCCGATCATTGCGCATATTGAACGGTATGCCTATTATTACGATGACAAGAAGAAAGTGGAAGCATACAAACAACAAGGGTGTCTGTTTCAAGTCAATCTTCTTTCTTTTACCGGCTATTATGGTCTCTCCACCCGTGATTTTGCCCTGTGGTTGCTCTCGGAAGGTATGATTGATTTTATGGGTACTGATGTCCATAATATGCGCCAGCTCCACATGCTGGAAACTTTCCTACAAGGAAAAACATATAAAAAGATTGCTGAACAGCTGAAACGCTTCCCACTAAAGAATGATCTTTTTCTGACCGAATAATTACTCCGAAAAGGAGCTCTAACCATCAAATATAAATGTCTGGCACTACGCTGAAAAGTGTGCCAGACATTTTTGTTGTTTCTATCTGTAAGGTTCGGAAAGTTTGTTAGAAAGCTTTCAAACTCATATCCAAACTTTTTACCGAGTGGGTGAGAGCGCCTACAGAAATATAATCGACCCCACTTGCCGCATAGTCACGCAGCGTGTTGAATGTAATACCACCCGAAGATTCTGTTTCGTAAATTCCGCCGACACGTTTTACGGCCTCTTTGGTCTGTTCGGGCGTAAAGTTGTCAAACATGATCCGGTTTACGCCACCTTTTTTCATGACGCGTTCCAATTCATCCATAGAGCGAACCTCAATCTCGATCTTCAGATCTTTGCCTTTCTCTTTCAGATAAGCTGTTGCGCGGTCAATCGCGTTTTCAATGCCTCCGGCAAAGTCAACATGATTGTCCTTTAAAAGAATCATATCAAACAATCCGATGCGATGATTGACTCCTCCGCCGATTTTGACAGCTTCCTTTTCCAGTACGCGCATACCTGGAGTCGTCTTACGGGTGTCGAGTACGCGTGTGTGGTAACCTTCCAACTGTTTGACGTAACGACCGGTAACCGTTGCAATACCACTCATGCGTTGCATGATGTTGAGCACAAGACGCTCAGTCTGTAACAGTGATTGAGTTTTACCTTCTACAGTAAATGCAATATCCCCGGGTTTTACATGATCTCCGTCTTTCATTAATAGATTGACTTTCAGATTGGAGTCAAATCTATGAAATACTTTGACTGCAACATCTACACCTGCGAGTATACCTTCTTCTTTGATAATGAGTCGTGAACGGCCCATGGCATCAGCCGGGATGCACGATAGCGTGGTGTGGTCTCCATCACCGATATCTTCGCCGAAAGAGATGTTGATCAGTTGATCGAATAATTCATCCATTGAGTTTTGTTTTTTATAGGGTTGGATATATAATCAGCATGCAAAGTAACAAAAAAAATACGAATCCTCATGGAACGAAAGGTGCAAAACTTCATAAAGAGAGAGGTTGCTATATGGTCTGAAATGGAAAGTTATTACGATCAGAAGGGTGTTTTATTTGGTGGTCTCTCTAGTTCATCGTAATTTTGCAAAATGAAGATAGCACTATTGATGGTCGGAAAGACAACCGAGTCTTATTATATACAGGCGATTGACGAATATGTCGGTCGGCTGAAACATTATATTTCTTTTGAGCTGGAAGTGATTCCTGAACTGAAAAACACCAAGAGTCTTCAGCCGGAGCAGCAAAAGGAGAGGGAGGGAGAATTGATCAAGAAATCATTGAAGCCGGGCGATTATATTGTCTTGCTGGATGAAAAAGGGAAAGAATTTACGTCGGTAGGTTTTTCGAGTTATATAGAGAAGAAGCAACATACCGTGAGCAAACGACTTGTCTTTGTGATTGGTGGACCTTATGGCTTTTCGAATGAAATTTATGAATTGAGCAATGAGAAAATATCCCTCTCAAAGATGACGTTTTCACATCAGATGATCCGTCTCTTATTTGTCGAACAATTATATAGGGCGATGACCATTCTGAATGGTGAGCCCTATCATCACGAATAAGTATTTACTTGAACTCGCGGGCGATTTGCTCCATGAAGTTATCCAGGTCTTTTTCCCAGTCTTTCATTAAGTCATCACCGATAACGAGTTGATCGCTGTCTATCGTGAATAACTCACTGATTGTGTCAAACTGATTGTCCACGAGAATGACAGAAAAAGGCTCAAGAATGTTGATCTCTTTGAATAAACCATTGCTTTCGCATTTTCTTACAGCTGCACCTACCACCTGTTCGGCTTCCTGATTAAAAATCTCCTCATCTTCATCCTCTTCTTCGTCATTTGCCCAAGCCTGTATCTGGGTAGAATATAAGAGGTGATTCTCATCATCATAAACAGACAATTCGGCTTTGTCCTGATTAGCCTGAATGAACAAGTCTGTCAACGCAGATTCAGGAAACTCGCTCTTATACTTATCAGCTGCCTTGCGTATGGCGATTTCGATACTTGATTGCAATTGTCCTTTATTCTCCATTTGTTGAGCTCTCCTATATTAATTGCTGTAAAAGTAAATATAATCTGATAAATTATCAAAGAAATAGAGCAAAAACTCATTCGTGTGAGCCGTTGGCGCAGTATGCTATTTTTTATCAGTGGCAATAGCCGCTCTTTTCTGAAGAATTGTGAGGTAGTCGCGATAGTTTTGATATTGATCTTTCGCATCAGGAATAGCTTCTATTGCTTTCTCCTGCCATTTGACTGCTTCTTCGAAACGATCATTCAATTCACAATAGAGAGCAAGGTTGGCACATGCATAAGCTTTGTTTTTCCCTCCTTTTGTGTTCGATATATGTTCCCAGAGGGTGGCTGCTTCTTCCCATTTCTCCTTTTTTGCATACGAAAAGGCGCGTCTCATTTGTGAATTTCGAGTCGTGTAGATCGTGCGATCGCTCTTCTCCCAATGAGGGTATATCATGTGTGCCAGTTCGACACCTGCGAAATAGGCGGCTTCATGCATGGCATCTCTTCCTAAAGGGAGTTGGGATAGTAGGTTGTTGATTTTTAACTCTCCAAAGATAATCGGCTCTTGTGCATCCCAATATAGTGTATCGGAACACCTGATCGTTTGCGGGGAGGCAGTTGAATCGGAAGAGGTGAATATTCGGAATGTCGACAATTGTTGTGTGCTAAATGTGCCGCGCGCTGCTCTGAATCCTTGAGACAGATCTTCCTCTATGTCCAGCAGCGATCCGACCAGCAATTGATCAACGGATATCAATGCATCAGCATCATTCGCTTTGCAGATGGAATCTGTGAATGTGCGGTCAAATGGAACAGACGGTTGCAGTAATGTGTCGTTCCTAAATGTTTTCTGAAGGATGTTTACAGACGGAAAGCCACTCTCAAGCAATGCATCATGGAGACCGAAGCAGGCGTAAAAGCCCAAACTGTCCGCATTGATTGTGGCATCCTCTTTTTTCTCATTGAAAAATATCAATTTGTTTTGGAAGTCTGCCGGTTGCTTGCTGGCGTTATTGGCAATTGTAATGGAGGAAACCGTGGACGGCAACGGTTTTATTGCCGGTTCACGGACCTCGATTGTGAACATTTTGACAGAGGAGCATCCTGCAAAAAGGAGGATGTAAGCCAGTGAAATTAATACGATTCTGACCACTCTTTCTGTCTTCATAATTTCTAGTATTTCATTTGTGCGATACTTTCCCGTAAGGAGTTAATCTTACTTTCGGCGTCAGCCAGTTTTTTACGTTCCATCTCAATAACCTTTGCAGGAGCTTTGGCCACAAAACTTTCAACGCTTAGCTTCTTCAGTACAGAATTGCGAAAACCTTCCAGATAAGCAAGCTCTTCCTGCTGCTTCTTCATCTCAGCTTCTACATCAATGTAATTGCCTACCGGTACGGCATATTCCGTTGTTCCGATTAAGAAGGAAGAGGCTCCGGCTGCTTTTTCTGTACAGGCTGTGATGGCCGAAAGATTGGCCACTTTGCTGATGACTGAATCATAAAGGTGAGTATGTCCTTCACCCAGGATCTGAAGTTCCAGTTCCTCTTTGTTTGGAATGTTCTTTTCCAAACGAATGGATCGGATCGCTGCAATGACCTCTTTTGTCACCTCAATGTCATTAACAAGTTTGTCGTCGGTGGTGTCTGCTTTCGGAAGTAGACTGACCATGATACTTTCGCCCTCTTTCCTTACGTCCAACGCTTGCCACAGTTCTTCTGTGATAAACGGCATGAACGGATGTAATACTCTCAACAACGAGTCAAAGAAAGCGATGGTTGCCTGATACGTTTTCGCATCGATTGGTTGTTGGTATCCCGGTTTGATGATCTCTAAGTACCATGATGAGAATTCATCCCAGAAGAGTTTGTACACGGTCATCAATGCTTCTGAGATACGGTATTTATCAAACAGATCATCCATTTCAGTGATGGTCTTGTTTAGCAAAGACTCAAACCAACGAATTGCTATTGCAGATGATTCAGGTTGTTCGATGGTGTTGTCGATCTCCCAACCACTTACCAGACGAAAGGCATTCCATATTTTATTGTTGAAGTTACGACCTTGTTCGCAAAGTGCTTCATCAAAAAGAATATCGTTTCCTGCAGGAGCAGAAAGCATCATACCCATACGGACTCCGTCTGCGCCAAACCTGCTGATCAGTTCGAGCGGATCGGGGGAATTTCCCAAACTTTTCGACATCTTGCGACCGAGCTTGTCGCGTACGATACCCGTAAAGTACACATTCTTGAATGGCATCTCTTTCTTGAATTCATATCCCGCCATGATCATGCGGGCAACCCAGAAGAAAATAATATCCGGACCTGTAACCAGATCAGCGGTCGGATAATAGTAATCAATTTCATTATTCTCCGGAGTGTTGATGCCATTAAACAAGGAGATAGGCCACAACCAGGAAGAGAACCAGGTATCCAGACAATCTTCATCTTGTCGCAGATCAGCAATCTGAAGATTCCTGTTGCCAGACTTTTCGCGGGCAAGAGGAAGTGCTTCTTCTGCTGTCATGGCCACTACATATCCCCCCTGAGGTAAATAGTAGGCAGGAATACGGTGACCCCACCATAGTTGGCGACTGATACACCAATCCTTCACATTTTCCATCCAATGACGGTAGGTGTTCTTGAACTTGGCTGGATAAAACTTAATATCATCATTCATAA
The DNA here is from genome assembly GCA_028691445.1 of Bacteroidales bacterium. Taxonomy (GTDB): domain Bacteria; phylum Bacteroidota; class Bacteroidia; order Bacteroidales; family JAQUTK01; genus JAQUTK01. The sequence continues at coordinate 13,656 of JAQUZH010000023.1, forward strand.
CCGCATCCAGTGCAGGTTTTGAAATCTCTTTCATATTCAGGAACCATTGCATGGAAAGCTTTGGCTCGATGACTACATTGGTTCGCTCAGAGTAGCCGACTTTATTCTCATACGCTTCCGTCTTTTCTAGCAGTCCGGCAGCTTCAAGGTCGATAGCTATTTGTTTACGAACTTCAAAGCGATCTATTCCTACATACATTCCGGCACGTGAAGAAATCGTTCCGTTATCCTCAAAAATATCAATGGTTTCCAAATTGTATTTTTCTCCAAGCATGTAGTCGTTGATGTCATGGGCCGGAGTTACTTTCAGACAGCCGGTACCAAACTCGATATCCACATATTCATCCATGATGATTGGAATGGCGCGATTGACCAGCGGGATAATTACTTTTTTCCCTTTCAGAAAGCTGTAACGAGGATCGTTCGGGTTCACACAGACAGCGCTATCACCCAGAATAGTTTCCGGACGGGTAGTCGCCACGACAATGTACTTATCTTCGCCTTCAATCATATAGCGCAGATAAAATAATTTGCTGTGTTCTTCTTTGTAAATAACCTCTTCGTCCGATAATGCAGTAAGCGCTTGCGGGTCCCAGTTTACCATGCGGACACCTCTATATATAAGTCCTTTGTTGTAGAGATCCATAAAGACACGAAGCACACTCTCGCTGCGTTCCTCGTCCATCGTGAAAGCGGTACGATCCCAATCGCAGGAAGCTCCCAGTTTCTTCAGCTGTTCCAGGATAATTCCACCATGTTTTTCTTTCCATGCCCAGGCATGTTTAAGAAACTCGTCGCGGCTAAGGTCTGTTTTCTTTATTCCTTCAGCGGCGAGTTTGGCCACAACTTTAGCTTCTGTAGCAATAGATGCGTGGTCTGTGCCCGGTACCCAGCATGCGTTTTTCCCAAGCATACGAGCCCGACGAACCAAAATATCCTGGATAGTATTGTTCAACATGTGTCCCATGTGCAGCACTCCAGTTACGTTGGGTGGAGGTATTACTACCGTATATGGGTCGCGTTCATCAGGAACAGAATGAAAAAAACCGTTCGTCTGCCAATACTGGTACCATTTTTCTTCTACTTCGGTTGGGTCATATTTACTTGCTATATTCATAGATAATATCGTTGTTTAAAAGTCTTTGCGAATAAAGTCACAAAAGTAATATTTTTTTGCTGACAAGAGAAACAAAAGCAAGAATCTGTTTTTCAAACCTACAACAGATTGATGATCTCACATTCCTGATGTTTAATATAATAGGTGTCAAGGAGGATGAATGCTCCTGTCTTATAACTTTTCGCATTTTTTTATAGTTCCGTTCTAATTTATTTGTAAATTTGCCCGCTCATTTTATATATTGACTCTGTGGGAAGAATTTTGGCGATTGATTATGGACGTAAACGAACCGGTTTGGCTGTTACAGATATATTGAAGATTATTGCAACTGGATTGACAACAGTTCCGACACATACCCTGCTCCCTTTTCTTAAAAGTTATATAGAGAAGGAGCCGGTTGAGCTTTTTTTAGTCGGTCATCCCGTTACTCTTCTCAATCAACCCTCTGATAATCTGCCCTTCGTAGAGCAGTTTGTGCGGATGCTCAAGAAGCAATTTCCGGGTATTCCTGTGCAAATGGTTGATGAACGGTTTACATCAAGCATGGCACAACGAGCGATGATTGATGGAGGAGTTAAAAAGAAAGATCGTCAGAATAAAGCACTGGTTGATGAAATTAGTGCTGTGATTATCCTTCAGAGTTACATGGAAAGTCGCCAGTATCTAAAATGAGTGAGTGTTGAATTAGAAATTAAAAGACGAAAAATGATTTTACCGATTTATTTGTACGGTCAGCCTGTGTTGAGAAAAGTGGCGGAAGATATTACGCCCGATTATACTGATCTGAAGAGTTTGATAGAAACGATGTTTGAAACGATGTATAAGTCGGAAGGTATCGGCCTAGCAGCTCCCCAAGTTGGTCTTTCAATCCGCCTTCTTGTCATTGACTTGACTCCCATGGCTGATGAAAATCCGGAATTCCAGAACTTTAAAAAAGTGATGATTAACGCTCATCTTGTAGAGAGCGAAGGGGACGAAATATTGATGGATGAAGCTTGCCTCAGATTGCCTGGGATTCATGAAAAGGTGCCTCGTAAGAGTAAGATTCGAATGAAATATATGGATGAGAACTGTGTGGAGCATGATGAAGTGTATAGTGGTTATTTAGCCCGTGTCATTATGCACGAATATGATCATTTGGATGGAAAACTTTTTATTGACCATGTGTCACCCATCAGAAAACAACTTATCAAAGGAAAGTTGAATCTGATTGTAAAAGGGAAAGCGCATTGTGGCTATAAGAACAAGCCAGTTGGAAGATGAATAGAACAGACTAGTTAGAACATTTATTGGAGTTACTTAATAGGATCTTAAATACTAAACTTTTTTAGCATGAAACATTTTTTACTTCTCCTTGCTGCTATTTGCATATTTGCCTCTAAAGTCGAGGCATCTCCTGTTTTTTCAACAACAACCAAGTATAGAATTGCATCTCTGAATGCTTCTGGAAAAGGAGGTTTGGTGGTAAGATCAACTCCAGAAGGTTTGAAACTAGTCTATGAACAAGATGTGACTTCCTTTGGTGATAGTGCGATGTGGCGTCTTGCAAAATCAAAGGTTGCTGAAAAGTATTCGTTCTTTAATCCTAAAACGAAGAAATTTATAAAGCTTGTGCCCTCTGAAAGTGGGGCAGTACTGACCGTAGGCTCTGCTTCCAATACTGCTACTGATTCGACAATTTTCTTCACGATGAGTATGATTAGTAGAGGTGGAAATGCGTATTATGGCATTCAATCCACTGTTCCGGGATATACAACCAAAGGATTGTCTGTTGATATTTTGGGAAGTACAGTTGCTCTCAGTGAATATAGCGGAAAGAAAAATGAATTGTTCGGTATCTTTTTGAATGATTCCACTCAACTAGCCGATTCGGAAAAAGGTGGCGATTTCTTCAAGTATCTCGATTATTTTACAATTAATGGACGCACTCCTGTTTTGGATCAGACGAAAGCTGCCTATTATTATACGATGCCAGAACAGCAGATGGGGAAAAGTGTTTCTAAGATACTCGATTATAAGTTAAGAAGTGGCACTCCTTCCGATGTTACCTTCACCATTGATGGAAACCCTGTAGGAAGCGGAGAAGAGTATTCTTTTGGCACTGTCACCCCAACAAAAGAGTACAAGGTTATTATTACTCAAGGAGAAAATGAACTGGCTTACGCATCTCTTTATTTTTCGAGTATGCCCATTGTCCAGATGTTCTATACTGGTTCGGGGATAAATGGATACAGCTATAAGATGGGAAAGTTGCTCGTCAATGACCCCGCTTCCAATAAGCAGCCGGATACTGTGTATGCGAATTATAAGTATCGTGGAGCTACAGCTCAAAGTTATGCCAAGAAGTCGTATGCAATTAAGCTTCTCGAAGAGAAAATAGTTGGTGAGTATTCAAGTTACGTAAGTGTCGACAAAAGCTTTTTGGGCATGCGAGAGGATAATAACTGGATCTTAGATGCGATGGCTATTGATCCGGCGCGCATGAGAAACAGAGTCGCTACTGACCTTTGGAATGATTTCTCAGCTAAACCGTATTATTTCTCGAAAGAGCCCAAGGCAGTCAATGGTACTCGCGGGAAATTCGTTGAACTGTTTATCAACAATGTCTACAAAGGTATTTACTGTATGACCGAAAAGGTAGACAGAAAACAGTTGAAACTGAAAAAGTTTGATGAAGGTGCTACATTTATTACTCCGGACACAATTAAGGGTGTCTTGTATAAATCCACCGGTTGGTCTTACTCCGTTTTGTTTGGAAATACCCCTGATCAGCCGGGTGCTCAACCTTCACTATCCAGACTTTCTTATTTTAGTAACGATGAAGAGACATGGGATAATTGGGAAGTGAAGTATCCGGATGCAGCCGATGGAGCAGCACAAGGATGGGATACCGTTTCTATTAAATATGATTGGAATGGAAAAGATACAATTCTTACTGGTTATAGACCAAAAAGTTTTACCGATTGGAAACCTTTACGTGATGCCGTTGCGTTGGCCATATCGCCAGATTCTTTGTTTGCTGCACAGGTTGATGATCGTTTTGATCTACCCGTTCTCAGAGACTATTATTTGTATATCGAACTGTTGCTTGCAACAGATAATCATGGAAAGAATATGTTCTTCTCTGTGTATGATCAGACCCAATCACCCAAGATGACCGTGACTCCTTGGGACCTAGATGGAACTTTTGGACGTCGCTGGAACGGAAAGACTACCTGGACTCTTAGCAGTGGTGGCTTTTTTGGAGATGAAGGAGGTGCTACATACGGAGCTAATCCGGATCAGGATTTTATCAGCTTTCTCAAGACAAACGAACATGCCGAACATTATCTTTTCCAACGTTTGAAAAGAAGCAATGTGAAAGGTTTTGATGATCAGCTTAAATCAAGATATGCAGAGTTACGGCAGGACTACTTCAAACCGGAAAATCTGATCGACCGTTTCGTGCAATACAGGGACGATTTTGTAGCCAGCGGTGCATCAGATAGAGAGGTAAAGGCGTGGTCTTCTATGACTTCTGGTTTGAACTTTACTACTGAAATTGCCTATCTTACTTCTTGGATTAATGCGCGTATTGCTTATTTGGATGGACAATATGGATACAAGGATACAGAAGTGGGAATGATGGAGACTGCTCTCAAGTTGAATATATCTCCCAATCCGGTTAGTGACCTTTTGATTATCAGTAATCTTGTCTCTGGCGAAGTTGTTACAGTGTATGATCAGCAAGGACGCTTGCTGCATCAGCAGCGTGCCGATATCGATGCCATGGCAATAGATTTTGCTGATTACTCATCAGGTTTGTATATCATCAAAGCAGGCAATCGAACCGAAAAGGTTATGAAACAATAATACAACTACATAGTATAGATTTGCAATGCCTCTGGACTACTTCAGAGGCATTGTTGTTTGTTGTTTTGAGAAAAAGATCCTTTTATGTATATTATATTTCCAGATTTTATATCTTTGCCGCGCATTAAACTGATTCCCTTATATCTATGAAGAATTTTATCGTTTTCCTATTCATATCTCTATTCTCCTTTTCGGTTGTAGCTAGTCCAGTCTTTAACCCAACAAAGAAATATCGTATTGCCTGTTTGCAAGACGGAGGTCAGGGAGGAATTGTTGTCGGCAGTAAGCATGCCAGCAATTATCCGTTGTTTTATTATACGCAAGCGAATTCTGCAACAGCTGATGCGTATTGGTATATCATAGAAAACCAAGGGAAATATTCGTTTAAAAATGCATCAACCGGGCAGTATATTTCCTACGATGAAGATTATACCACAAACAGAAATTTGGGGTTAACATCCGCCTTGAATGGTGATATGACGCTCTTTTCTTTGACTTTACATTCCAATGGTGGAATTGATTATTATTCATTTATGTCAGAAAATGATCCGACAAAAGTATTTAATAAGAGAGGTTCGGGACTAGTTGGCTTGTATGGCCCGAGTAGTGGAACCGGCAGTAATGAACTATTTGCCTTTTATGATCAAGATAATAATGTTGTGAAGGATGATCAAATCATTGTTATTCCACAGAAACCTGATCCTGTCGTTGCCGGACCTTTGGCAACATACTTTGACGAATTTACGCTGAGTGGTAAACCTTTGGTGTATAATAGTACAGACGGATCTTATTTCTTCTCCGTTCCATTGAATTTGATGGGTACAAGCATTGAAAGAACGATCAGCTTTAAGGCGAAAACTGGAAACTATTCAGTGACTATCGACGGCGCTCCACTTTTTGATGAAGATGATTATCTGTTTGCAGTTGTGACTGCCGGGAAGAAATATACCATGGAAATAAAAGATGGATCGATTCTAAAGGCAACCCTCAATCTGACTTTTACGGGACTTCCGATTGTTCAGATTTACTATGATGCCGTAAATTCCAGTCAATATTTGAGAGGGTATATCAAAGTCCATGAACCGGATAAGAAAACGGTGCCGGAGTTTTTGCATTCTGAATACAAATACAGAGGAGCAACAGCTTTGAACCAACCTAAGAAATCTTTTAATATCAAGCTGAAAGATCCTTCCGATCAAAAACTCTTTCGGAGTTTCTTCGGTCTGCGCGAAGATAACAATTGGATCTTGGATGCCATGGCCATCGATCCGGGACGCATGCGCAACCGTGTTTCCACAGATCTTTGGAATGATTTCTCAAGATTACCCTACCATAGTGCAACAGAGAGCAATATCATTAATGGTACCAGAGGTCAATTTGTGGAATTGTTTATCAACGATCAGTACAATGGATTGTATTGCATGACCGAGAAAGTGGATAGGAAACAGCTCAAACTCAAAAAATATGATGATTCAACCCAGACGGTTCGTGGTGTGCTGTATAAGTCCTCCAGCTGGACCTATTCCAATTTCTTGGGACACTATTCGGATAATTTGAATTATCCGGGCACTCTTCCGCCTGATTTTAATAATAACAGTGAGACGTGGGACGGGTATGAGGTGAAGCATCCTGATTTTGATGAGCAGCCGATCGACTGGAAACCCTTGTATGACCTTGTTTCCTTTAGTGCTACAGGAGCGGTAGATAGTGCCAAGTTTGTCAATGGATACAAATCCTATTTCGATATGCCGGTGTGGTTGGATTACTATCTCTTTCTTGATCTCCTGCTAGCAACAGATAATCACGGAAAGAATGTGTTTATATATACCTACGATAAGAATAGATCCAATGTCATGAGCATAGCTCCCTGGGATTTGGATGGTACTTTTGGCCGACGCTGGGATGGAAAGAATGATATCACGACTCCCAATCAGGATTTCGTCTCTTTTATTACCCGATACGAGCATGGAGAGTATACCATATTCAGAAACCTGAAGAAGTTTAATCCGGATAATTACAATCTGAATCTGCGTTACAGATATGCTGAATTGCGTAAGACCTACTTTTCGAAAGAGAGTCTGATGGCACGTTTCTTAAAATACAAAGAGATGTTTGACAAAAGCGGTGCGGGAGCGCGAGAAACAGCGAAGTGGAGCGGTTCAAATGTAGTGATTGACCTGAATGCCGAAATGACTTATCTATCCAGTTGGCTGGATGAGCGACTCAATTATCTGGATGTAACGGAATTTGAAATTGCGAACTTACCCATGCAACAGCCAATGATTACCCTTTCTGTTCCGAAAAAAATGACCTACGGTGATCCGTCTATTATGAATGTGTTGACAACAACCAATCCGAACAAACCTCTTACGATCTCTTTTTCAAAGAGCGGTGTTGTAGAGGTAAATGCTAATACGCTGAAAGTGTTGAGTGCAGGATCCACCTATATGTATGTTTCTCAGGAAGCCTCCATCGGCTATTCGTCGGTTGACACTTCTTTCTATATTGAAGTTGAAAAGAAGAGTCTTGTTGCAAAAGCAATGAATATGGTGAAAGAAATTGGAGATGAAAACCCAACCTTCTCGGTTACCTATACAGGAGTAGTCTCAAGTGAAACCCCAGAAGCTGTGTTTACCACCCTGCCTACTATATC
>JAQUZH010000199.1 GCA_028691445.1 Bacteroidales bacterium
TTCTTAACATTGTTGAGACTGATGTGGATATCGAAGAGGTTGAGATAAAAGAGACCGAAGCAACGGAAGAAACCAAAGTAGATACACGCGTATTTGATCCAAATGCAACCTATGGTGAAGCAGGTGGTGAGGAAGTGGATGAAGAGATCCCGTTTGCGTCTATGGAAAATCCTCCAACATTTCCAGGCGGTGATGCAGAACTCATGAAATGGTTGAGTAAGAATACTGTATATCCAAAAGGTGCCAAAAACCGTGGCGAAAAAGGTCGTGTGATGGTTTCTTTTGTGATTGATAAGTCCGGTAAGGTTGTTAACGGAAAAATTGAGAAAAGTGTGTCGCCAGAATTGGATGCAGAGGCATTGCGTGTGGTAAGCATCATGCCAAATTGGACTCCAGGAAAGCAGAATGGAAAGACTGTAAAAGTTAGAAATATTCTTCCTATTACGTTTAGACTGACAAATTAAAATAATAGATAAAACAATGGAAGGCTACTCTCAAACAAAGTAGCCTTTGTTGTTTTTGGATACTTTAGAAACATACTTTTTATGCGTACATTCGAAGAAATCCTACGCTTGGTGGATGAACAGTTGCGTGCACTTGTCTTGCCTGAAAATCCCAAAGGGCTCTATAATCCTATTGAATATATTTTATCTCTTGGAGGCAAACGAATCAGACCTTCTCTGCTTTTGATGTCTGCCAATATGTATGCCGATGATCTTTCGCCTTATGTTGCTCCTGCGACAGCCTTTGAGATCTTTCATAATTTCACTCTTTTACATGACGATCTGATGGATAAGGCCGATCAACGACGGGGGCAATCAACGGTTCATAAGAAGTGGAATGACAATACAGCGATTCTTTCAGGCGATGTTATGCTTGTTGTCGCTTATCAACAGCTCGCTCATATAGATCCGACTCATCTTTCAAAGATCCTTCCTCTGTTTTCCAAAATGGCGGCGGAAGTATGCGAAGGTCAGCAGTATGATATGGACTTCGAGACTCGTGCCGATGTTTCGCAAGCGGAATATCTTGAGATGATTCGTCTGAAAACGGCTGTCCTTCTTGGTGCTTGCCTAAAAGCAGGAGCATTGCTGGCTGATGCTCCACAAGAGGATGCGGACTATTTGTATGATTTTGGCGTTTCTTTGGGAATAGCTTTTCAGCTCATGGATGATCTTCTGGATGTGTATGGCGATCCGACTACTTTTGGGAAGAAAATAGGGGGCGATATTGTGTGCAATAAAAAGACTTTTCTGTTGATTAATGCGCGTAATTCTCTTTCGGAAGAGATACGAAAGGAGTTGGATAGCTGGATGAATTGCCAAACATGCAAACCGGAAGAGAAGATTGCAGCGGTAACTACCCTTTATTCTCAAATAGGTGTGAAGAATCTTTGTGAAGAGTATATGCAGATATATTTTGAGCGTGCGTTGGCTTCGTTGGCAAAGGTGAAGGTGGACGATATTCGTAAAAAAGCATTGCGGGGAGTTGCCGAGAATCTGATGTCCAGAAATAAGTAACAGAATGATTAATACCCATTCTCATCTTTTTGATACACAGTTTGACGCCGATCGCGATGCTGTGGTGGCTCGCGCAATGGCGGCCGGTGTGAGACGAATTCTGATGCCTAATATTGATGTTTCAACGATCGAAGCACTTCATCGCACGGAAGCGGCGTATCCTGATTATTGTTTCGCTATGATGGGACTGCACCCGACCAGCGTTTCTGAAAACTACAAACAAGAACTCTCCTGTATCGAAAAAATGTTTGAGGTACATGATTATCGCGCTGTGGGAGAGATTGGTCTTGATCTCTATTGGGATCAAAGCCGTTTGTCGCAGCAGGTCGATGCGTTCGAAACGCAGATACAATGGTCGAAACTTCTGGAGCTTCCGATTATGATTCATAGCCGAAATGCTTTTCAACAAGTGATTGAGTCTGTGAAGAAGTATGCTGATGAACGACTGAGAGGCGTTTTTCATAGTTTTGGCGGTACACTCGATGAAGCAAAGCAAGTGTTGGAACTTCCCGGCTTTTATTTGGGGATCAATGGAGTAGTCACCTATAAGAATGGTGGGTTGAAGGAAGTCTTGCCTTTTGTGCCTCTTAACAGGCTGGTGATAGAAACGGATGACCCTTATCTTACCCCTGTTCCCTATCGTGGCAAACGGAATGAACCTGCTTATCTTGCTTATATCAGCCGGACTTTGTCTGAACTCTATCAGGTATCGGTTGAAGAAGTGAACCACATTACCTCAGCAAATGCAACCCTCCTTTTTGGCAGATAGTGTATCTGCAAAGAGTCTGAGATAAGTTTTTTTTATACATTTACTAAGCAATTCCTTTGCATGTCATAATTTTTTTGTACTTTGCACCCGATTTTAAAAAATAGTATTTGGAGAGATGCTCGAGTGGCTGAAGAGGCACGCCTGGAAAGCGTGTAAACGACTAAATCGTTTCGCGGGTTCGAATCCCGCTTTCTCCGCAAAACAAATGATAAATTATCTATAAATCTAAAATTAATAAATTTAAAGTCACACGCGATGAAAAAGTTTTTTGCAATGTTTGCCATTTGTGGCATAATGACCTTGGGGTTAACGTCAGTTGCCGTTGCTCAAGAACAAGCAGCAGCACCTGATACAGCTGCTACAGCAGTAGTTCAAGATACAGTAGCTACAGAAGAAGCTGCTCCTGCAGTAGCAGAAGAGGTAGTAGAAGAAGTTGGTCTTCACAAAATGTTGAAGGTGAAGTTTATTGAAGGTAGTGCCTTCTTTATGAGCTTCGTTGCCGCAGCTTTGGTATTCGGACTTGCTTTCTGTATTGAAAGAATTGTCTATCTGAATCTTTCTGACACAAATGTTGATAAGTTACTTAAACAAATTGAAGAAGCTTTGGATAAAAAAGATATTGATGGTGCAATTACAGTTTGCCGTAATACCCGCGGTCCTGTTGCTTCGATGTTTTTAGAAGGATTACTTCGTTTTGATCAGGGAATTGATACAGTTGACAAATCTGTGGTTTCAGCAGCCGGTGTTCAGATGGGGTTGTTGGAAAAGGGCTTTTCTTGGATTACACTAGCTATCGCAATGGCTCCTTCTTTAGGATTCCTTGGAACTGTAATCGGTATGGTACAGGCATTTGATGATATTCAGGCAGCAGGTGATATTAGTCCGACGGTGGTTGCGGGTGGTATGAAAGTGGCTTTGATCACAACAATCTTTGGTTTGATTGTAGCCTTAATTCTTCAGCTGTTTTACAACTATGTACTTACAAAATCGGAGTCAATAGTTAGAGACATGGAAGATTCTTCTCTGATTTTTATGGATTATGCCGTAAAATACACTTCTAAATCAGGTAAATAATTATGAGTAGCAGTAAGATTTCAGGTATAGTTTTATATGCCATAGTCATACTCTCAATCGTTATCTTCGGAATGTTTTATTTCGGTGCGGTTGAGACAGATACAGTGCCTGGCACAGAGGCTCCTGTATATACTGATTTGTTGATGGTTTTCATGTATGGACTTTTTTGTATAACTTTAATAACGACTGTTGGTGCCGCTCTTTCTGTCTTTGTGAAGCAGTTTATGTCTAATCCCAAAGAAGCGATTAAGTCAATGTCCAGCATTATAATTTTTGTTCTAATCTTCCTTGTTTCATGGTCGCTTGGTGATGTAACTCCTGTGAAACTTATTGGCTTTCAAGGAACTGAAAATACGGATCCTTTTTGGCTGAGATGGATTGATATGATTCTCTTTTCTTCTTATACGTTAGCTGTGATTGCAATAGTATGTATTGCATCAGGAGCTTTGAAGAAATATTTTGTAAAATAATGATTAGTCACAACTAATCTGAAAGGAAATAATATGGCTAGAAAAAAACGGACAATGCCTGGAGTAAACTCCAGTTCAACAGCTGATATGGCATTTATTCTTCTGATTTTCTTTCTAACGGCTACTAGTATGAATACGGATAAAGGATTGGCAAGACAATTGCCTCCTCCTGTACCCGATGAACTCAAAAACCAGGAGTCGGATATAAAGATGCGGAATGTTTTGCGTATTCTGATCAATTCTCAAAACCAGATATCCTGTCAGGGTGAATATATTGATGTTAAGTTGCTGAAAAACAAAGCGAAGGAGTTTATCGTGAATAAGAACAATAGTTCTGATATGCCTCAGAAGGTTCTGCTCAAGGATGTACCTTTCTTAGGTGATATAATGGCAACGAAAAATCATGTCGTTTCATTACAGTCCGATCGTGGCACAGAGTACAAAGTATATATTGATGTTCAAAATGAAATAGTTGCTGCTTACAATGAGATTCGAGACGAGTTTTCATTAGAACATTTCAATAAAAAATACGTAGAGCTTGATGAT
>JAQUZH010000024.1 GCA_028691445.1 Bacteroidales bacterium
CCTGATCAGTCAGCGTACGGATATCATCCACAGAGTTATTGGAAGCCGCATCCAGTTCGTGGATATTATAGGAGCGTTGCTCGTTAAAAGCCTGGCACGACTCACACTCATTGCACGCTTCGTGCTCGCTGGTCGGGTGCAGACAGTTGATTGTTTTTGCGAAGATGCGGGCGCAGGTTGTCTTGCCTACCCCTCTCGGGCCACAGAAGAGATAGGCATGTGCCAGCTTGTTGCTGACAATCGCATTCTTAAGAGTGGTCGTAAGCGCATGCTGTCCAATAACCGAACGAAAAGTGGCCGGTCTGTATTTACGGGCGGAAACTATATATTCTTCCATGAAATGAGTCTGACATTGAATATGAAACAAGGACAAATATAGACAATATTTTCTTCTTACTTCTTTGTTTGCGCAAATAAAGTTACTACTTTTGCGGAAACAGTTGTTATACAGATGTCAAAACTTCTTCTTATTTGGGATTTTCTTCATACGCACATTAATAAGTATATTCTTGTTATCGGCGTATTCATCTTTTACATCCTTTTCTTAGATGAAAATAGTTTGATGCATCGCATGCGTTTAACCACTCAACAACGGGAACTGAAAAAAGAGATAAAATATTACCGGGATAAGATCGAACAAGATGCCAAGAAGCTGGAAGAATTGCACTCCAGTGATGAGAATCTCGAGAAATTTGCCCGCGAGCAATATCTGATGAAACAGCCCGACGAAGAGATCTTTATTATCAAGTAAGATGAATCAAAAAACAAAGAACCTCCTTTTTATTGTCGGTGCCTTTTTAGTCGTAGCAGCTACTGTAGCCTATTTCCTGCAAGTTGTTTATGCGCCATACGGAATGGCCATTGGTTCAGCCGCGATCGCTGTTGTCCGCCTCTCTTCCCCCTATAACGGCACGAATACCCGCATCAAACGGTTGGTGAAGTTTCAGCTCTTCTCTTCCATCCTCTTAGTTGCCTCCTCCTGTTTTATGTTCAGGCACAGTTATGAGTGGCTCATTTGTTTGCTGGTCGCCACCGTCTTTGAAACCTATGCGGCGTTTGTAATGCCGGAAGAAAAATAAAAAACGCGCTCTCTATTCAGAGGCGCGTTTCTTTTTTGTGTTGTCTGCGATTATTTCTTCTTCATATACCTTGCGTTCAACTGCTCGATGACCTCTTTGGTGATGTCATACTTCTCAGCTGAGTAAAGGATGTTATCGTTAAATGTGTTGCTTAGGATGATCTGGTACGGATTCTCTTTGTTGTATGTTTTCAGGAAACTATACACAGAGTCGCGAAGCATTTCGTTCATCGAAGATTGCTCTTGCGTAATCTCCGCTGAGAGACGTTGTTCTAACTCCTGCAACTCACTTTGTTTCTTTCTCAGACGGTTTTCTTCAGACTGAGCTCTGTCTTGAGAGAGGAAAGCGTTGTTTTGCAATTTACGTTGGAATTCGCCCAATTCACCTTCCAGCTCTTTCCCTTTCTGGTTGAGCGTAGCCATCGAACTTTCTCTCTTGCGGAGCAATTGTTCGTTCATCTCTTTAGAGAAATTGTAATGCAACAAAAGCGAATCGACATTAATATAGGCAATAGGCAACGCTCCGACGGTGGTCTGTAAACTATCATTTGACTTGGTAACGGAAACGCCGGGCACCTGTTTGCCGCTGAACTGAAGAATGAACAAGGCGATTACAGCGGCTGCTAAGATGCCTTCAATAATAAAGTGAACGTTTTTCATTGTAGAATATGTTTATTCCTTGATAAATAATCTATTGATTTAAACATTACGACCGGCTTTCCGTGCTTCAAGGTCTTGAGACTTCGCACAATGAATGCCTTTTTTCCGAAGCGCCTTGTTTCCGTCAATATGCAAATTAGGAAACTTTCCTCCTTTTACAAAGAAGACTCTGATACCAAGCAACAGTATCGCACATGCAATAATTATAAGTGAGATGACTAATGTGTAAATCATTTTTGTTACTTTTGTGCGACAAAGATAGTCCAATACTTTGAATAATATCTTTTTATCGCATCAAAATCGAATGATTTAGAATGCGTTTATGCTCTTTTAACTTTCTGTGTATAAATACAACACCATTCGAATGAATATGGATAAGATAAGCAGACTTGAACCCACTTTACTCTGGCATTATTTTAATGAAATAACCCAAATACCCCATCCTTCCAAGAAAGAGGAGAAGATCGTGGCCTATATCGTTGATTTTGCTCAACGCCACGGTTTGTCTCTGAAGCGCGATCGTGCAAATAATCTTCTGGTAACGAAGCCCGCGACTCCCGGTTTTGAACACCTTCCCACTGTCGTCCTTCAGTCGCATCTGGATATGGTGTGTGAGAAAAACAACGATGTGCAGTTTGACTTCAATACCGATGCAATCCAGACAGAGATCAACGGCGATTGGCTTTCTGCCAAAGGTACGACGCTCGGCGCCGACAATGGAGTAGGGGTGGCCACCGAACTGGCACTGCTGGCTTCCGATACGGTGGAGCACGGCAAACTGGAATGTCTGTTTACGGTTGATGAGGAGACCGGCCTGACGGGTGCAAAAGCGTTGGAACCTGGTTTCTTTACCGGCAAGATCTTGATCAATCTTGATTCGGAGGAAGAGGGCTATCTCTATGTTGGTTGCGCCGGCGGAATGGATACCATCATTCGATTCAAATACGAGTCACAGCCCACTCCCGAAAAACTTTTCTTTTTCCGGTTGGATGTCAAGGGACTGACCGGCGGTCATTCAGGTGGCGATATTCATAAAGGGTTGGCAAACGCCAATAAATTGCTGGTGCATTTCCTGCAAACGATTTCCGCAGAGTCACCTCTTTATATATCGGAGATCGGAGGAGGCAACCTTCGCAACGCCATAGCGCGCGAGGCCTTTGTCATTGCCGGCGTTCCGTTTCCTTTTAAAGAACGGGTGCGTGTGCTGCTCAGCTTCTTTGCGGCAGACATGGAAGAGCAGTATGGTGCTATTGATCCCCACATCCGTTTTGATCTGGAGTCGATAGAGGCGCCTACCGATATTATCGATCCCGAGGTAGCCAAGCGACTGCTGGAAGCCTTGGTCGCTTGTCCGCATGGCGTGATTGCGATGAGTCAGGATATAGAGGGGTTGGTGGAAACTTCAGCCAACATGGCCTCCGTCAAACAAAACAAAGAGCAGGGAATCATGGAGGTGGTGACCAGTCAGCGGAGTGCGATCGAGCATGAGAAGAAGGCGATCACCGAGAAAATCGAGTCGATCTTTACACAAGGTGGTGCGGTCGTTACCCATGGAGAGGGCTATCCCGGATGGAAACCGAACCTTCAATCGCCGATCCTCCAGATCGTACGTGACTCCTATCAGCGCCTGTTTGACAAGCAGCCGCATGTGCTGGCTATCCACGCCGGATTGGAATGTGGCTTGTTTCTTGAGAAATACCCCGATCTGGACATGGTATCCTTTGGTCCGACCATGGAGGGCGTTCACTCTCCGCAGGAAAGGCTCTTTATCCCATCGGTTCCCCTGTTCTGGAACCATCTGTTGGATGTGTTGAAAAATGTGCATTAATACGATCGCTATGAAAAAGATTCTTTCTGTCTGTTTCACTCTGATGCTTATGTTTGCCGGATTGACCTCTTGCGAGAATGATGACTTTTCTTCCAGTCCCTCTGATCGTCTTGCCTTCTCCAAAGACACCGTTTCGTTTGATACCGTCTTTACCGGACAGGCATCGGCTGATCAGCGATTCATGATATACAATCCCAATAAGAAGGCATTGCGTATCCAGACGCTCTATCTGGCAGACCCTGATCGCTCGGGGTTCATTATCAATGTCGACGGAGAAGCGTCCGACCGCATCAATGATCTCGAGATTGATGCCAAAGACAGTCTGTTTGTTTTCGTTCGGATCAATCCTTCCCCCAGCGGACAAAACAGTCCGCAGTTGATAAAAGACTCCATCGTTTTTGTCACCAACGGCGTGATGCAACACGTCAAGCTCCGTGCGGTTGGGCAAGACGCGACCAAGTGGTCGGGCAAACGGATTACCGCCGATACCACACTCAGTGCCACCCGTCCGTTTCTTATTTATGACAGTTTGTATGTAGCTCCCGGCATCACGCTGACACTTGCCGCAGGCACCACGTTGCATTTTCACAGTGGTGCTTCGCTGAAGGTCGAAGGAACCCTGGTGTCCAATGGAACAGCTGCCGCACCGATCATCATGCGGGGCGACCGCATCGATAACTTGTTTGACGACCTGCCCTATGATCTCCTTGCCGGACAGTGGGAGGGTGTTCGCCTCGCTGCCGGAAGCATCGGCAACAGTCTCACGCACACCATCATCCGCGGAGGTAACTATGGCATCCTCGCCGACTCATCCGATGTAAGCGCCCTCAAACTGGAGATGCACCATTCGACGATTCACAACGTGCGCGGACACGGACTTCAGGCAACCAACTGTCGCATCGAAGCCGACAACTCGCTCTTTACAAATGCCCGTTATGCGTGTCTCTCGCTGCTCGGCGGTAGCTATCGCTTCCTGCATTGCACCATTGCCAACTACTACGTATGGGATCTGAGGGAAGGAACATCCGTAACCATCAGCAATTTCACCGGTAGTTCCAAAGAGAAGCTCGTCTTCTATCCGGTCACGAATACCACCTTTACAAACTGTATCATCTACGGTTCGCGCTATCCGGAGCTTCAGCTGAATCACACCTTGAATAAAGAAGAGGTCGCCACTTCATTCGAATGTTCTTTCCATGCCTCCCTGATCCGTTCGAAAGAACAAACGGATCCTCGCTTTAGCGATATACTTTGGAGTGAAGATCCTGCCTTTCATGCCACCGGTAAAGAAGATTACAAGTATGATTTCCATCTCGATTCCCTTTCCGCTGCCATTGGAAAGGCTGATCCAAACTTCTCTTCTCTCTTGCCACAAGATGCAGATGGAGTGAACCGTATGACCGACGGCACACCCGATATGGGAGCCTATGAGTTTGTACCTGCTTTGAACGATCAGCATTGATGAGGCTCTTCTTTTGGCTTGTGCTGATGACGTTTGTGTGGCAGGCAAGAGCCGAAGAAAAACCTTTTCGTGTCCTCTTTTACAATGTCGAAAACCTCTTTGATTGCGAGAAAGACGCAGGAAAGGAGGACGACGAATTTCTTCCCGGTTCGGTGCGTCGTTGGGGATACCGCCGTTTCAATGAGAAGCTCGAACATATCGCGCGGGTCATCATCTCTGCCGGAGAGTGGGAGCCCCCCGTACTGGTCGGTTTGTGCGAAGTAGAAAATGACAGCGTGCTGCATCGGCTTACCCGTCGCTCGTCGCTTCGTCGGCAGGAGTATCGGTATGTGATGACTCATTGTGCCGATGTGCGCGGCATTGATGTCGCATTGCTTTACCGTCCCGAACGCTTTCGGTTGCTCAGCTATCACAGTTACCCGGTTGTCTTTCAGGACACCACTATTCGTCCCACCCGCGACCTGCTGCATGTCACCGGATTGACACTACGTTGCGACACCCTCGATGTGCTCGTCGTCCATTTGCCATCGAAAGTGCGTAGCAGTTCGCAGCAAGCCCGCCTGGTCGCTCTCAGACAGATCAAAACAACGATCGACAGTCTGCATACGGTGCGCCGCAACCCTCATCTGCTGCTTATGGGAGACTTTAACACCGATTACAAAGATCCCGATCTAAACGAAACACTTCAGATAAAGCCGTTTGACGCATCCGTTTCCCCTCATGCACTCTATTCTCTTTTCCCTTCATCGCTTCCCGCTGAACCCAAAGGAAGTTATAAATACATCGACTCGTGGACGCTTATCGATCAGATCTATGCCAACGGATTGCTGCTTCAGTCTGCCGTCGAAGCAGGCACTTTCCGACATGCCCGGATCTATGCACCCCCTTTTTTGCAGGAGAAAGACAAGAAATACGGAGGAACAAAACCTTTCCGGAGTTGGTCCGGAAAGAAATACACCGGAGGCTACAGCGATCACTTCCCCGTTTGTTTCGATCTCTGACAAGGAAACGTCAGTTTGACTCCTCTTTCAGGAATGAGGAGCAGGAAGCTGATTGCACTCCGAAATTTCATTTAAAAAAAAGAGAAAACATTTTGCAGGTTACAGGATAAGTTCTACCTTTGCATCCACAAAATAAAGGCAGGGGTTAGCGAGCCTCATACAGCCTGGATTTGAAAACTTCTCCCGTGACGAAAGTCACCAATACCTGCCCAGGTGGCGAAATGGTAGACGCGCTAGTTTCAGGTACTAGTGTTAGCAATGACGTGCAAGTTCGAGTCTTGTTCTGGGCACCTGATGAATTCCCAAGTAATGTATTGTTACTTGGGAATTCTTTTTTTTAGTGGCTTTAACTACTTGATTTATAACCATAAAAGGGTTAGGCTTTTTCCGAAAAAAACTATGGGAAAACTTTGGAAAAATATACGGAAGAAAGCAAAAAGTTTTCCCATAGTTTTGGGCAAAACTATGGGAAAACTTTCCAAGGGTTTTGGACCGTTTTTTTTGTTGCTTTTTAGGGTCACAAAGGTCCCCTCTGTTCGTCATTGTGGGCTTGACCCGCAATCTCCTCACTTGGCAGTCACCGTACTAATAGCTCTCCTGTTTCTGTGTAAGTTCTAAAAGTGTCTACCATAATCAGTACAAGTCAATCCCAGTTACCAATAAAAAATGAGGCGAATAACAATTATTTGAAGGAAATAGTTGTGAGAATGCAAATATCCTCGTTATATTTGCTGTTCAAGAATATCAATTTACTAACGAATAAAATGAGTAGACAATGAAAAAGTACATTTGCACAGTTTGCGATTACATCTATGATCCTGAAAAAGGGGATCCGGATAGCGATATCCAACCGGGAACAGCGTTTGAAGATCTTCCTGATGATTGGGTTTGTCCACTTTGTGGCGTAACAAAAGAAGATTTTGAAGTAGTAGAAGAGTAATCTTTTGATAATAGTATGTGCGTCCGTTCCTTCATCTGATGAAGGAACGGACGTTTCTGTTTTAGAAGTGGCACTCACTCTTGCCCCATCGTCATTGCGGGCTTGACCCGCAGTCCCCTCATTCACGCGCATTCTCTTATGATTATTAAATCAATAATAATCATGCTGTATTTATTGTTTATTAAAAACTTTCCGTAGTTTTGTATTGGAAATCTATTAGATTGATAAAAACAGTTGATTAATAGTTGGAAGTATTAATACCATTATTACTATGAAACATTTGAAATTACTCTCCACAATCGGCTTTGTATTGCTGACTGTAATGAGTGCAACCGCACAAACGAGTCCGGAGCAAGAAGTTATTGCCTATATGGTGAAAAGCACAGTCTTCCCCGAACCGAGTATCCGTTTCCTTGAAAGACTTGATAAGGAAATTAAAGAGAATCCGGGAGACACAGCCAAGATTAATCAGCGAAAGCGATTTTTGGATTTCGAATCCAGTGAAAAGAATATTCACCCGATTATCCTTATAACCGAGACTTCTCTCGGCTATTATGCAAAGGACTCTTTGCTTGTGGAAAAATTAAAGAAACTCCCTTCTTTCGACATGGAAGCTTACAATGATCTGTTCGAGAAGAACAAGGAGTCAATAGTCATCTCACCCATCGAAAAAATGGATACCAATGTAATCTATATGACCCACAAAGAAAGGGACATGATCTTTAAAGGCGACTTTTACGAAGGATGGAACAATTATCACAAGCAATATGGATATAAATCGACAGTTGGTTTTTCCAGACCAGGATTTAATGCAACAAAAGATAAAGCGATCATCTGTTATGCTTCTACATCAGGATCAAGGTACTCAGCTGCCTATTTTATCACCCTCGAGAAAGTGTACGGAAAATGGATTAAGAAAGAGAGCTATTTGTATTTTCAGTCCTAAAAGCTTTAAAAGTGAATGGCGCAAGAAGCAATAACGAAACAGATACAAAGAATCGCCATAGGTGTTTGGATTAATGCAGGTCAAATTGCTGATGTATGGATCGCATAAAATGAATGATATGAAAAGAGTAATTGTCTTCTTTCTGACAGTTTCAGTAACTCTTTCGGGACATGCCTTTGATTTCCTGGCAGGGGGGCTGAAATATAGTACTAACAGTGATGGTACGTCAGTATCCGTAATGTGTCAAGATACATCCATACAAAAAGCTGTTATCCCCGACAAGGTAGAATATGAAGGCCGAATGTACAAAGTCACTTCGATAGCCCCCGATGGTTTCCTAGAATGTATGCACCTAACCTCTGTAACAATTCCTTCAAGTGTTACTTTAATCGGCAAACAAGCTTTTTATGCCTGCGATTCATTGACAAAATTTTCAGTAGCAAAAAAGAACCCCTGCTTTGCAGACATAGAAGGTGTTTTGTTTAACAAGAATAAGGACACTCTTTTGGCTTATCCAAACCGAAAGGCGAAACGGTATGTTATTCCATCCGGCGTTGTTGCCATAGGTGAAGACGCTTTTTGTTCAGGCAATAACCTAAGATCGCTTACGATTCCTGAGAGTGTCAGCTATATAGGAAGAAGTATATTTATTGATTGTGATTACCTTGCCGAAGTTTTTTGTCAGGGGAAAACTCCTCCTAAGATAGGAGGCTATCGTATCGGATACTTACCCGGTTGTATCTTTTATGTACCGAAATCCACCGGTAAAAACTATTCATCTGCCCCCGGATGGATATATTCCACTTTGAATCGCATCAACATTATTGAGAAAGGAATGGTCACTACCTATAACGTGAAACTGAAGGAGGCTGGCACATTGCTGGAAGCTATTGGAAAGGATAATCTGAATAAGGTAATTAAACTTACGATAGCCGGACCTATGAATGGTACCGATATCAAGATGATCAGATCTAAACTGCCTCTTCTCAGGATACTTGATTTGGGAGATGCAGACATCGTAAGTGGAGGTGAAAGTTACTGTAGTAAGAATGATACAACAATAGACAATGTCATTGGAGATAACATGTTTGATTTTATACCCTATTGGGAATCTCTTGTACTGCCCAAGAGGCTGATAAGAATTGGAGAACATGCTATTTCGCATGGCTATAGACTTCGCTCTATCACCCTTCTGACGAAAACACCTCCTGTTTTAGCCCTTTCCTCCTTCATGTTAAACGTCAACTGCAAATTGTATGTGCCAAAAGGATGCGATGCTGTATATGCGAAAGATAGTAGATGGAAAGTATTTTATACCGAATATGGTAATAAGTGACATTCAAAAACAGGAATCTGAGGGTTTGATATAACAGTTCGAATAGAAAAGTAGAGATTTATACCGTTTCAAACGTAAACATAAAAACCAGTATGAAAAAAGTAGCATTATGCATCATTGCATTCATAATTAGTAGCACAGGCTTTTCAAAGACAGATGCTTTTGTCGATTATCTCAGTATGTTTGGTTCTATTGAAGGGAATGCAATACGTAAAGAACATTTCAAGTTAAAACAGTTAGATTTTGATAGTTGCTTGAAGAAGAGTATTGTATCACAATACATAACTAAAGAATCTGATTGCAGATGCAAAAAAGATGAACTACGTTATTTCTGTAGGAAAAAGATTGATTACAACAATTATATCATTGCATTACTATATAAACACTGCGATATAGCGACTAAAAACAACTATCCATACGATGAAAATATGATAATAGTATATTCTAAGTCAGGCAAAATGATTGATAGCAAAATAATCTCTAAGTCGGGTGATTTATGGCTTTATAACTTGACAGGTACAACAAAACCTTTCCAAATAACAGTAGAATCATCGACGCTTACGTATAGTGAAATAACACAATTCCCATTTCCTAGCACTCCTTGCACTATAAACACCCTTCGTTATACAATCAATGAGGTCGGGAAAATAGTGCAAGAGCAAATCGGCTCCAAAAAAGGATCTGTCATTTGGGATAAAGGAAAAAATGAATTAGTAATGTCATCAGTTCACTAATGTATGTGTCCGCAAATACTATTTATTACGATGAAACATTTGAAGTTACTCTCCACAATCGGCTTTGTTTTGCTGACTGTAATGAATGCAACCGCGCAAACGACTCCGGAGCAAGAAGTCATTGCCTATATAGTAAAAAGCACAATCTTTCCTGAACCGAATATCCGTTTCCTTGAAAGACTTGATAAGCAAATAAAAGAGAATCCGGGAGACACAGCTAAGATAAATCTGCGAAAGAAATATTTGAAATTTTATTCCAGTGAGAAGAATGTAAATCCGATTATTCTTATTACAGAGACTTCTTTCCCTTTTAAAAAGGACTCTTCTTTTGTGGAAGAATCAAAGAAATTCCCATCTTTCGACCTGAAAGCATACGACGATCTAATAGAAAAGAATAAGAAGTCTATCATCATCCAACCAATCAAAGAATTAGGATCTAAGTCTATCATCATCCAACCAATCAAAGAATTAGGATCTAATGTGATCTATGTGACCCACCTAGAAAGCAACTGGATCCTCAAAGGCGGAACAGAGGATGGTTGGGCCAATTATCGCAAGCAATATGGACGTAAACCGACAATTATTCTTTCCAGACCAGGATTTAATGAGACAAAAGATAAAGCAATCATCTATTGTGGTTCTTCTTCAGGACCTAGAAGCGGATTTGGTTATTTTATCACTCTTGAGAAAGTGAACAGAAAATGGATTCGAATAAAAAACTTCTCGTACTATGATGTCTAGAATCTTTAAACTCGAATGGTACAAAAAGCAAAAATGAAACCTATACAAAGAATTGCCATAACAGTTCTTGTTACTTTAATTTCTTTCTCGGGATATGGAAAGGCAAAGAGGGAACAAGAAATCTATTCTAGTTTGACTAAAGAACTGGTCTTGAACGAAGAGAAAAATTTGGCTTTCTCAAAAAAGAGAATAAATGAGATCCCCAAAGATGATACTGTTATGATTCGAAAAGCAAAACTTGTGTTGGATTTAAAGACTAGAGATACAGCGTTTATTGTACTTGTGAAGGAGACTGCTTCTTATGCAGTAAAAGAAGAAGAGCTAAAGAAAGACATGCCTTCTTGCGATAGCGATATGTATTCCGATTTTATGATAAGAAATAAAAAGCCATCAATCGTTAATTCCATAGAAGAACTTGGCAACAAAGTGGTGTATTTTACAGAGGATGATAATAATAAAATCTTTAAACATGCGGACAAAGGTTGGAACTATTTTCACAAGATATACGGATTACAACCTATCATCTGCTATTCCAGACCTGGGTTTAACGCAAAGGGAGACAAAGCATTGATATTTTACAGTATCGTAAATGGTGCAACCTCTGGAACGGGACAGTTTTTATTATTTAAGAAAGTCAAAGGGGTTTGGATAAATTCGGGTGAATGTGCTCTTACTTGGATCGCATAAATATCAAATCACATGAAACAAATAGCCATTCTCTCGCTCTTTCTTTGCTGTGTATTTGCAGCAAAGGCAACTGACTTTTGGGTCAACAACCTGAAATATACGGTCAATGCGGACAGTTGCACTTTATTTGTTACTAAAGGAATCTCTTTTGAGCCATATTTGGCGGGAGGATCAGACCTGGTCCGGCATCGTATCAAGGAAGACTCCACGCACCAACCACTATACGGTGATATTACCATTCCTGAGAGTGTATCCTATCAAGGAAAGACTTATCCTGTAACAGTGATTGGTAGTTATGCATTCAAAGACTGCAAAGAGATCACTTCAGTACTACTTCCCGAAAGCGTAGAAACCATTGAATACAATGCATTCAAAGATTGCAAAAAGATCACTTCAATACGAATTCCAGAAAGCGTTGGATCCATTGAATATAATGTATTTATCGGATGCAGTTCGCTCCGATCTGTATCCATACCCTCTAAAGTCAGCAAGCTAGCGAGTGGCACATTCGAAGGTTGCACTTCTCTCACTTCCATATCCATTCCTTCAACTATTACTAAAATTGAACCATATGCTTTTACCGGCTGTTCGAGTTTGGTTCGGTTTGATGTTGCTGCAGACAATCCAAACTATTCAGAGGTGGATGGCGTCC
Organism: Bacteroidales bacterium; assembly: GCA_028691445.1. Taxonomy (GTDB): domain Bacteria; phylum Bacteroidota; class Bacteroidia; order Bacteroidales; family JAQUTK01; genus JAQUTK01. Next base: position 12,066 of record JAQUZH010000024.1, read on the forward strand.
TCTATACAAAAGATAAGAAAGGCCTGTTCTTATATCCCAATACAAAATCGGCTGACGTTATCATTCCATCGGGTGTCACCGCTATTGGTGTAGGAGCTTTCCGTCTTTGCGACAACCTTGTCTCTTTAAAGATGCCGGAAGGGATGCTTTTAATTGGAAGTAATGCTTTCGAGGGATGTACCCGTTTGACTTCCATATCCATTCCCGAGAGTGTCCAATTTTTCGGTTGGAATGCTTTTGTCGGTTGCACGAGCCTCACTTCAATAACGATACCTTCGGGTATTGCCACTCTTTATCCATCTACGTTTGCCGGATGTACTGCTTTAAGCCGGTTTGTTGTAAGTGGAGAGCATAAGGACTTTACGGTAATAGATGGAGTCTTATTCACAAAAGACAGAAAAACGTTGGTCGTCTATCCATACGCAAAATCAAACAGTTATGCCATTCCCGATAGTGTTACTTTCATAGAAAAATATGCTTTCTCAGAATGTACCAGACTCACTTCACTGACTATCCCGGAAGGTGTTACAATCCTTGGTGAAGGAGCCTTTTCCGGGTGTACCAATCTCTCTTCGATCAACATTCCTAACAGTGTCACCGAGATTGAGTCGTATGCATTTTCCAACTGCTCCGGCCTTACTTCACTTACCATTCCCGAAAGTGTTACAACCATTTGGGTATATGCTTTTTCCGGGTGTAATAAACTCACTTCGATCAACATACCCAACAGCGTCACCGAGATTGAGAGAAGAATATTTAGCGAATGCACTGCATTAACCCGATTTGTTGTAGCCAAGAATCATCCTACCTTATCAGTCGTAGGTGGAGTTTTATTCTCCAAAGATAAAACAAGTCTGTTGTGCTATCCATTGGGAGCGAAAAGAAAGAGTTATTCCATTCCATCCGGTGTAACAGATGTTGCTGATGCTGCATTTTCGGGATGTAGTCATCTTACCTCTCTGACCATCTCTTCACCTGAATATACTCAATTCAGTAGTGCTTTTAACGGAACACAATCATTAAAGGAGTTGCATGTGAGACTTGAAGACCCTTATGATAATCTATCAGGAAATATTACGAGTTTAGATTTAGATAGGAGCCGCTGCGTATTGTATGTACCCAAAGGCTCCAGGGCGGCATACCAAAAAGACTTCTTCTGGAAAGAGTTCAAACATATTGTCGAAGAATAAGCGATGATGGCACCACACTATCATGCCATTACAAGAACAGAAATAAATTCAAAAACAGCCTCGCAATCAATTATTTTGATTTCCTTTGTGCAGATTTCAAGCTTCTGATCAATGTGAGTGACCGAAGAAAAGAAGAGAGCTAAGAAGTAGCGTGTGAGACAAAAGATAGTTCTGATCCTATTACTGCTTCTTGCACTTCCTGCCTGCAAGAAATCTTCTGTACCAGTACAGGAGCGTTTTGTACATGTATCTTTTCAAGAGGGAGATCTTGTATTCAGACGAGGCTCGGGCATTGCCAGTAGCGCAGTCCTTACAGTCGATACCGGAGGGAGTTATTCGCATGTTGGTATTGTCGTTAAGGAGGGATCAGAGTGGATGGTGGTGCACATCACACCGGGGGAGGCTCCAAAAGGAGAAAAAGACAGCGTAAAGAGCGAGTCTTTATCTGTGTTCCTCAAATCATCACGGGCGGTTTCCGGAGCTGTGATGCGTTTTACCGGCGATCCGCAACTGTCAAAGAGGGCTGCTTTGGAAGCCGTAACAATATGTCGGAGGAAGATACTTTTTGATCATGCGTATGATCTGAGTGATACAACGGCCATGTATTGCACCGAACTGATTCGCTTTGTGTATCTTAAAGCCGGTGTTGATCTTACAGGTGGAAAGACTGAGCGTGTCCATATTCCCGGTTTCAATGGCGATTATTTGTTTCCGTCCCAGATAATGAAAAGTCCGTTCCTAAGAGAAATAGAACGTTTTTAGATCCAATATTCACCTTAAACAATTACAAGTATGAAAAAGTTAGTAGGATTTGGTCTGTTCCTGTCAGTCATGTTACTGATGTTTACGTCATGCGCTGAAATGACTCCGGGAAAAGCTGCCGTGAAGTATGTGAATTATCTGAAGGATGGCAAATATGAGAAATATGTCGATGCCATGTATCAGGAAGATGGAATAACTTCGGAAGAACGGACTCAGTTTATTGCTTTATCCAAGGAAAAAGGAGATAAAGCCATTCAGGAGAAGAAGGGAATTAAAGAAGTGACGCTCTTGACGGAGAAAATTGCGGAAGATGGACTGACTGCCAGTGTTGAACTGGAACTTACCTATGGTGATGGCACCAAGGAAAAAGGTGATTATGATATGATCAAGGTCGATAAAGAGTGGAAGATGAAAATGAATAAATAATAGTTTCAACTTGAAATGCAAAAGCGGTGATGCCAACTGGTCATCACCGCTTTTGATTTATCCGCCCACCGTCGCGGTAATTCCATGCCGTAGGAATATTTCCCGGATATGGTGTATCTCTTCGTCTGATGGTGTACTCATGGGTACTTCATCGGGATTGTAAGTAGTTCCCAGTTTGAAGTGTTTGTTTTTGGCAATGTCATGATAGGGGAGCAGGGCTACTTCCCGCCTCTTACCCGGCAGTGAAGCCAGAAACTCGGCGCTGCGGGTGATGTTTTCTTTATCCGCATTGACCCCTTTGATCAACGGAATACGCACAGAAAACGGAATGCCCATTTCTGCGATCATCCGGATATTGGAGAGGATCAGTTCGTTGGGTACTCCGCAAAAGTAACGGTGCTTGCCTGAATCCATCATCTTCAGATCGACCAGAAAGAGTTCGGAGAGCAAGGCAACTTCCATGACCAATTCGGGGCGGGCAAAGAGACTGGTATCTACTACCCGGTGAATGCCCCGTTGTCCGCACAAGATAAGCAGTCGTTTCAACAGTTCGGGCTGCATCAGCGGTTCGCCTCCACAGAAGGTGACTCCTCCGTCGGACTGATCAAAAAAGAGTGTCTCCTTCTCGATTTCGTTCATCAGATAATCCACGGAGTATTCCGTGCCGGATATCTCCATAGCCTTCGTCGGACAGACATCTGCACATTTACCACAAAGTTTGCAGCGGTTAGGATCTGTCACGATACCCTCGCTGGCAAACTTCAGAGCCTCGTTCGGACAGGCTTTTACACAGGTGCAGCACCCGATACATTTACGCAGGGTGTACATCTTTTCCTTTTCCGTTGAGATACCTTCCGGGTTGTGGCACCAGATACAGTTTAACGGACAGCCTTTGAAAAACAAGGTAATACGAATGCCCGGTCCATCGTTGATCGCATACCGTTTGATGTCAAATAAAAGTGCCATATCAGAAAGCTTCGTTTTCCGTACGAGCGATAACATCCTGCTGAAGGTCATCGTTCATGTCATTAAAATAGTCGCTGTATCCGGCCATACGCACCAGCAGATCGCGATAATCTTCCGGCGTAGCCTGGGCCGCTTTGAGAGTGGCGGTATCCACAATGTTAAACTGGATATGATGACCGCCCAAGGCAAAATAGGAACGGATCAGTTGGGCCAGTTTGACCACATCGGACTCTCTTTTCAGCAGACTCGGCATAAACCGCTGGTTGAGCAGCGTGCCTCCCGACTTTATCTGATCCAGTTTGCCGAGCGATTTGACTACTGCGGATGGTCCGTGGGTATCGGCTCCATGCGAAGGCGACGTGCCGTCGGAGATGGCTTTGCCTGCTAGTCTGCCATTGGGAGTAGCTCCCATCACCTTGCCGAAATAGACATGACAGGTAGTGGACAACATGTTGAGATGAAAACACTCTCCCTTGGTATTGGGCTTTCCTTCGATGGCATCATACAGGTCATCGTAGACCTTTACGGCTATGGCGTCGGCATACGGGTCATCATTGCCAAAGAAAGGAGTGCGGTTGATGATGAACTGCCGCAAAGCTTCTTCTCCCTCAAAGTTACGATCGACGGTGTGCAGTAATTTATCCATCGCAATCGTTTTGTCCTCATAGACATGTTTCTTCAATACCGCAAGACTGTCGGTAATGGTGCCTAGTCCGGTGCACTGGATATAACTGGTGTTATAGCGTGGCCCTTCGTTGTAATAGTCGCGTCCCTTTGTGATGCAATCGTCTGTTACCACGGAGAGGAGAGTGGCTGGCGCATATTTAGCGAACATCTTGTCGATGTAGTTATTTACCCGTATCTTCATGTCCACGATATAGTGAAGCTGCTTGATAAAGGCTGCGTAGAGTTCGTCGAACGATTGAAAAGTCAGCGGGTCGCCTGTTTGTATGGAGGCCCTTTTCCCTGTTACCGGATCGATGCCGTTGTGCAGTGTTACTTCCAGAATCTTGGGTACATTCAAATAGCCCGTCAGCAAATAGGCTTCCTTGCCAAAAGCGCCCACTTCAATACATCCGCTACATCCTCCTTCGCGAGCATCACGCAGCGATTTTCCCTGACGGAGCAGTTCGTTGACATAGGTGTCAGTATTGAACACCGAAGGATAACCGTGTCCCTGTCTGATCACTTTGCAGCCTTCGCGCAAGAAGCGGTCGGGAGTGCGCGAACTGATATGAATGGAGCATCCCGGCTGCAGTAGGTGAATCTCTTCCAACACCTCCAGCATAATGTATGAAACCTCTGACACGCCATCGCTGCCGTCTGCTTTGATTCCTCCGATGTTCAGATTGACAAAGTCATTGTACGTGCCGCTCTCTTTGGCGGTAATTCCCACTTTGGGAGGAGCGGTGTGGTTGTTTACCTTGATATAGAAACAGGACATCAACTCTTTGGCTTCGTCGCGCGTCAAGGTGCCGGCAGCCACCTCTTTGTCATAGAAAGGAGCCAGGTGCTGATCGAAATGGCCCGGATTCATGGCATCCCAACCATTCAGTTCGGTGATGGTAGCAAGATGTACAAACCAGTACATCTGTATCGCTTCGTGATAGGTTTGTGGCGCATGGGCAGGTACCCTGCGACAGACCTCCGCGATCTTTTTCAGTTCGGCAACCCGTTTCGGATCTTTTTCCTCTTTGCTCATCTCCTCGGCAAGTGCCGCGTGCCGTTCAGCAAAGACGATCATCGCATCGCACGAGATGCCCATCGCGGTCAGTTCTTCTTGTTTGTCGGTGGCATCAGGATCGGTCAGGAAGTCCAGCTTAGCCAGTTCGCCGGCGATCTGTTTCTTAAAGTCCAGCATCCCCATCCGATAGATCTTTCCATCCAATGTGGTATGTCCCGGAGCCCGTTGTTCCATAAACTCGGTAAAGAGTCCCGCTTCATACGCGTCTCGCCATTCCTGCGGCACATGTGCAAAGATCCGTTCGCGCTGTGTCTTTCCCTTCCAGTAGGGAATGACCTCCTTCTCATAGCGGTCGATGTCAGTTTGAGAGATGGTGTAGCGTTGCAGCACACGGGTATTGAGCACATGCAGATCTTCCACACTGTGGCAGGTCAGTTCGGGGAAGGTCGGTACCGCTTTCGGCTTCGGACCCCGTTCGCCCACGATCAGTTCGTCGTTGCCGATGTAGATGGTTTTCTTTTTGCACAGTTCCATGAAATTGAGCGCGCGGAGCACCGGTATCGGATATTTACCGTAGTTCTCCTTGTAAAATTCCGTTTCAATCAGCGCCCTTTCGATGGAGAGAGAAGGAGCCGCATCAAAACTCTCTTTGCGCAGTCTTTTGATGCGGTCGTTCATGCCCAGAGCACATTGCGGACGTTCGCTGGTGAAGTTGGAAATGCTTTTGGGAGCTCTTTGTGCGATAGTTGTCATTGTTGTTATGAGTTGATGAAGAAACACCTGATTGCAGGAGGCTCTTCGGTAAAACAAATAGTCGATGTAAAAAAGAGAAAAGAAGCCGGTCCGCTCATTCGGATACAGAGCACGGATCAGCAGGTGAGGGTTGCCTGTCAGCAGATAGCGCAGTTATACAAACCGCGTCCGGGTTTGTGATACAGATTGGTTATGAAGACGAATTTTCTCATCGCTTGATGTATATGCCGCAAAAATAGGAATTAAACAGATAACTTGTTGCGTTTAAGCCCAAAAAAAGAGAGAGCCAATAGTATTGGGTACCAATCAGCTCTCATTCTTTAAAATGTTTTTAGTCGATCACTGTTTCTGCTTCATCTTCCAGTACCAGAAATAGACGACGCTCAACAAGGTAAACGCACCTCCGATGAGGTAGGCGGTGTCTTGCGACAACTCCAATCCCCCCTCGTTATGTTTCGCAAGCAAGATAAAAGAAGTACAGACAAAAGTCATAAGCAATGCGGGAAGGAGCGTGATAATATACGGCTTGTTTTTCATCGTCAAATAGACCGTGATCGTCCATAGTGTAAAGATCGAGAGCGTCTGATTACTCCATGCGAAGTAGCGCCAGATAATCTGAAAACCGTTGGCATTGACATAGCTGAAGATCAACACAGCAATGGCACCTCCAAAGATTGGTAAGCATACTGCGATGCGCTTCCATATTGTTTTCTGTTCGATGCCCATGAAGTCGGCAACAGTAAGACGTGCGGAGCGAAGTGCTGTGTCCCCGGAAGTGATCGGAGCGGCCACCACACCCAGTATGGCAATCACACTACCGAAAACGCCGAGCCACTCCACGGTAATATCCTTCACGATGACAGCCGCGTCTTTGACAGCCAGAAACTCTGGACCTTTATGAAAATAGACCGTTGCCGCTGCTGCCCAGATCAATGCGACGATCCCTTCCGTGATCATAGCCCCAAAGAAGATCGGGCGTCCCAGCTTCTCGTTTTTCATACAGCGTGCCATCAAGGGCGATTGTGTGGCATGAAAGCCGGATATCGCACCGCAGGCAATAGAGATAAACATCATGGGGAAGATCGGATCCTTGCTCAGGTTTTGCATCGCACCGGGTTGCCAGAACTCTGGCATAGCGGGGTGTTTGATGTAAAGCATCGAAAGAATACCCACAGCCATAAACAGCAGCACAGCTCCAAAGAGCGGATAGATCTTTCCGATAATCTTATCGATGGGAAGCATTGTTGCCAATAAGTAATAGGCAAAGATGACAATGATCCAGAAGGTAAGGTCCATCCACTCGGGCGTGATGCTCACCATCAGTTTGGCAGGCTGCGACACAAAGACAGCTCCTACAAGAATCAACAGTAAAACAGAAAAGGCACGCATCGCCTGCTTGGCTGTCGTACCGAGATAACGGCCAATGATCTCCGAAAGACTCTCCCCATTGTGACGTAGCGAGAGCATGCCTGCCAGATAATCGTGCGTTGCTCCGGCAAAGATACATCCGAAGACGATCCAGAAATAGGAGGCAATGCCAAACTTAGCGCCCATGATAGCACCAAAGATGGGTCCCAGTCCGGCGATATTCAGAAACTGAATCATGAAAATCCTCCACGTCGGCATCGGGATATAATCGACGCCATCCTCTTTGGAATAGGCCGGTGTGATACGGTTAGCATCGGGACGAAAGACTTTTTCTACAAATTTGCCATATACAAAGTATCCGGCAATCAACGTGAAGAGGGCAAGAGTAAATGTGATCATGGTTGTTAAAAATTTAAAAACACAGCGAAGTTAGAAATAATCATCTAATTCGCTGTGCAATTGCTATTAATATTTTTCAAAAGAATCTATGCTTTCACTTTTCTGAATGAAGCCATGAGATGCAAACCTTCCCATGCGCTTACGGTAACTTCCCTCTTTTTCGAAAGCGATTTGCCCGTGTTGTCTTTCCATTCCACAAAAGCATATCCCTGGGGAGCCTCTGCTTTTAGTGTGATGGAACGTCCATCAAAATAGTTTCCTTTAAAACGCCCCTCCGGTATTTTCACGCCGTTAAATGTCAGGATAGCGCCTTTCGTATCGCTGGTTACATCTACTGCGACACTCTTGCTGAGTGTGAAATAGTTCTTCAGCTGGGTATATGCCGTTGTCGCGCGCTTCTCTCCGAAGCTCTTGAAACTGGAAACATACTTCTCAAAATTGTTTGTGAAGTTCCACCGTTTGGCGTGGTAGGCAAACTCCTCGCGGATCGCTCCCGCCAAACTGTCAATGGTCTGAGTGACTACTTCCGCTGAGTAGATAGACCCCAGCTCTACTGCGTACTGATCGATAAACATCTGTTTGAACTTCTCATTCTTGAGCAGAGAGCGAACCAAATTGGCGTGTCGTTGTTTCCTTCCTAAAAAGGAGGCGAGTGTACGCTCATTGTTTCGTGAAAAGCCAAAATCCAGATCGTGTACAATCCAACGCCATTGTCCACCGTCAATCTGACGAAATGCCTTGTAGTTATTATCTGGCCAGTCGCCGGTGTTGTCGCAATAGAGCTGGATCAATGTGTAGTTGATGAGGCTTTCCAGATCCACCCATTTCTCCATCCGCTGATAATTATGCTCTATCGCCATATCGTTGGTGCATGCAAAACGGATCATTGAATCAAAATCGGCAACCGATTCAGCACTCCCTTCCAGATTCTGAGCACCCTTTTGAGGCACCTCGATAAAATAGATCTCCTTCGATTTGAGTCCGTAGTTGGCATCAGCGTATTGTTTGTTATTTCGTTCACGAAGGTTTTCAATCCCATAATAAGTACCATTGATGAACACCACCGCAGGCTGATAGGACTGACATTCAATATTGATCTTCCCGCAAGCCAGCGACTGTATCATTCCATCCAGCATCATCGAGCCTTGAAAGTCCTGACCGGAGTTACGCAAGAGAATACTTTTGGGCTCGATATCCGGCTTTTGGCTAAAGAGTGGATATTCAAAACGGTTTTCACCGTAAAGTTTGTTGCCGGTCAGTTTTAAGGACTTCAAACTCTGATGACGGGTGATATTGCCCGATATCGCGATGTCCAGCTCCTTGTTGATCTGTTGCTGCTTCTCACGATCATAATATTCAACGTTGGCCCGACGTTCCCAGTCCTGTTCATAATTCGGACTGTTGGGATTAGAACCTCTGACGGGCATTGTGAACATGCCACCCTGTCCTTTCATTCGCAGACTGTCCGTTGCACCTCCCATTCCTCTCATCCGCATGCCTCTGACTCCTCTGATAGTATCCCCTTCCTGCATCGGTGGCA
>JAQUZH010000200.1 GCA_028691445.1 Bacteroidales bacterium
TTTAAGATCAACATGCGCGAGATGGATAAACAGTATCCTTCCAAACATAAAATTAAAAACCTGAAAGCTATCAAAATCATTTTCCCAATAGTATTGGGTGTGATAACAGCTATTTTTGTTCCTTCCCCTGTGCCGTTGTTGGGGATGCTTCTATTTGGGAACTTAGTAAAAGAAATTGGAACAGCCACGTTCCGTTTAGCTGATGCTGCTACCGGTGCTATCATGAACACGGCGACCATCTTTTTAGGTTTGACGGTCGGTGCTACCATGACATCCGACATCTTTCTAACACCCAAAACACTTGGTATTGTGGTTGGAGGTTTTATTGCATTTGCTATATCCATAGCAGGTGGCATACTCGCAGTGAAAATCTATAATCTTTTTGCTAAAAAGAAGATTAACCCATTGATTGGAGCCACCGGCTTAAGTGCTGTGCCAATGGCCTCGCGCGTGGCAAACGATTTGGCTTTGAAACACGACTCGGGCAATCATATCTTGCAATACTGTATGGCCAGTAACATTTCGGGCGTCATTGGTTCGGCAGTTGCAGCAGGTGTGCTTATCACTTTCTTATCGTAACATCGTTTTCTTACAGTGCAGGGTAACTTTCATAGGCAAAGTTGCCTTGCACTGTTTAAAGCAACTCCGCAATAGACAAGAATTCAAATCAACTACACAACATTTATATGAAAAAAGGTCTTCTGATGCTGGCGGTTCTCGGTCTCCCGATGATTGCCAATAGTGCGGCACAAACCCGCAAAGAGTATTTGCTGGAGAAGAACTGGAAGTTTGTCCGCACAGACGATCCGGCTCAAAAAGATCCGTCCTACGACGACAAGATGTGGCAAACCGTTACCGTTCCTCATGACTGGGCTATCTACGGGCCATTCAGTTCGCAGAACGACAAACAAAATGTGGCGATTGTACAGGATGGACAAAAAGAAGCAACCGAACATGCCGGCCGCACCGGCGGACTTCCCTTCGTAGGTGTCGGCTGGTACAGAAACAGCGGCAACCTGCCCGCGTATGAGGCAGGCAAACGTGTCAGTCTGCTCTTCGATGGAGCGATGTCCAACGCACAGGTGTTTGTCAACGGCAAGAAGGTCGGAGAATGGCCTTACGGATACAACTCTTTCTATTTCGACATCACCGAATTTCTCAATAAAGACAACACTCCCAACACGCTTGCCGTCCGTCTGGAAAACCGTTCGGAGCAGTCGCGCTGGTATCCCGGTGCCGGACTCTATCGCAATGTGCATGTCATCCAGACCAACGATGTGCACATCCCGATATGGGGCACTTTTATCACCACGCCAACGGTAAAGAAGGAGTATGCCAAAGTGAATATCCGCACGAAAGTGGAAGGAAACAATGCTTCCCTTCGATCGATCAAACTCTCTACCGAGGTCCTCGACCCCGCCGGCAATACAGCCTATAAAACAGAAACGTCAGTACCTTCGGAAGAGGAGCTGGAGTTTATCCAGGACATCAGAGTGCCCAATCCGCAGCTCTGGACGTTGGACAAACCGGCACTTTACAAAGCGGTGTCCAAACTGTATGCCGACGACAAACTGGTCGATGAATACTCCACCACTTTTGGTATCCGCACCATCGAAATAGTGCCCGACCAGGGTTTCTTTCTCAACGGTAAGAAAGTGCGGTTTCAAGGCGTCTGCAACCACCACGACTTAGGTCCGCTGGGAAGTGCAGTCAATGAAGCAGCCATTCGACGTCAGGTGCGTATCTTGAAAGAGATGGGTGCCAATGCCATCCGCACCTCCCACAACATGCCGGCGCCCGAACTGGTCAAAGCGTGCGATGAGATGGGTATGATGCTCATGCCGGAAAGCTTTGACGAATGGGTACGTCCTAAAGTAGCCAACGGGTATCACCTCTACTGGGGAGCATGGGCAGAGAAAGACATCGTCAACCTGGTGCGTCATTATCGGAACAATCCTTCCGTGGTGATGTGGAGCATTGGCAATGAAGTGCCCGATCAGGGTGATTCTGACATGGGACCAAAACGCGCTCTTTTCCTGCAAAATATCTGTCACCGCGAAGATCCCACCCGTCCTGTCACCCAGGGAATGGACAATGTCGGTACAGCCATCAAAAACAATTTTGCAGCAGTCATGGATGTTCCCGGCTTCAATTACCGTCTCCAGTTCTATCAGGAAGGCTATAAGAAACTGCCTCAGCGAGTGATCTTAGGGGCAGAAACAGCCTCTACAGTCAGTTCGCGGGGCGTTTACAAATTTCCCGTGGAGCGGAAAGCCATGGCAATGTACAGCGACAATCAATCGTCCTCTTATGATCTCGAACATTGCAGTTGGTCCAATCTTCCCGAAGATGACTATATCCAACACGAAGACCTCCCCTACTGCATGGGCGAATTTGTGTGGACAGGTTTTGACTATCTCGGAGAGCCCAGCCCTTATTATTCCAACTGGCCAAGTCACAGTTCGCTGTTCGGAATCATCGACTTAGCGGGCATTCCCAAAGACCGTTACTTCCTCTATCGGAGCCATTGGAACAAATCATCCGAGACGTTGCACATTCTTCCTCATTGGAACTGGAAAGGGCGCGAAGGTGAAGTGACGCCGATCTTTGTGTACACCAACTACCCTTCTGCCGAACTGTTCATCAACGGCAAGAGTCAGGGCAAACGTACCAAAGACCTCACTATCAACATTGACAGGAGCGACACCGATGCCGGGCGAAAGAATCTGGACCGTCAGAAACGTTACCGGTTGATGTGGATGGATACGAAATACGAACCGGGCACAGTCAAAGTCGTGGCTTACGATGCCAACGGGAAAGCAGTTGCCGAAAAAGAGATGAAGACCGCAGGCACACCGTACAAAATCGTATTGGAAGCGGACCGTACGCAGATCGCTGCCGATGGCAAAGATATCTCCTTCGTCAACGTGAAGATCGTGGATAAAGAGGGCAATTTCTGTCCCACGGAAGAGCGCGAAATAGCATTCAAAGTGAAAGGCGCCGGCATATTCAAAGCGGTAGCCAACGGAGATGCCACCAACTTGCAATCCTTCCAGGCACCTCACATGAAGCTCTTCAGCGGACAGCTCACCGCTCTTGTGCAAAGTGCCGAACAAGCGGGAACCGTGACACTCGAGGCAACAGCCAAAGGTGTGAAAGCCGGGAAGATTACAATCGAAGTGAAGTAAGCTACATTTCAGATAATGCAGACGGCGGCAAGTGAGACGGATAGTCTGCTTGCCGCCGTTCTTTTATTGGTTAGGCAAAAAGTCTCGTTTCATACTATCCATAAGTTATTTGAAAAGTATCTCATTTTATTTGCTCTAAAATTTTGATATTCAGAATCTTTTCCTGAACCTTTGTGATATCAAAATAATATCATATTAACAACGAAACGTATGAAAACAAAAGAAGAAGCATTTAGCGGGGTAAAATTACCAGGCATTCCTATGTTGCTTTTTAATTTTCTCCTTTTGATTGGAATTGTTTCCCTCTTTATTTGGATTGTCAATTCAACTGAAATTTCAAAAACATCATCAGTTGTTCTGGTGATTGCGGATCTATGTCTGTTAATTATAAACATAATTAATTGGACAGGATTTATGCAAATTGAGCCTAATGAGGCGAGAGTTATGATTTTCTTCGGAAAGTACGAAGGTACGGTAAAGGAAAATGGTTTCTTCTGGGTTAATCCTTTTTACACCAAGCAAAAACTGACCTTAAGAGCGCGAAATTTAGATGCTGACCCGATTAAAGTGAACGATAAAACAGGAAATCCGGTTATGATCGGTCTCGTTGTGGTATGGCGTGTGTCTGATACCTACAAAGCTTCGTTTGATATTGACAATGCATCCATGAATGTTCTTCCGGCACCCGGTAAAGTCATTGATCCTGTCGGACAAAAGATGAAGTCGTACGAGAATTTTGTAAAAGTACAAAGTGATGCCGCTTTACGAAATGTTGCGGGAATGTATAATTATGATCAAACCTACCAAGGTAAAGAAGATGAAATGACTTTGCGATCGGGCGGAGAAGAAATAAATGAGATTTTAGAAACCCAATTAAATTTACGCTTGTCGATTGCCGGAATTGAAGTGGTGGAAGCTCGCATTAATTACCTGGCCTACGCTGCGGAAATTGCTGCTGTGATGCTACGACGTCAGCAAGCAGATGCTATTATTTCCGCACGGGAAAAAATAGTGGAAGGTGCTGTTGGGATGGTCAAAATGGCATTAACAAAACTCTCTGATGAAGGAATTGTTATTTTGGATGAGGATAAGAAAGCGGCTATGGTGAGCAATTTATTGGTTGTTTTATGTAGTGAAGGATCGGCACAACCGGTAATTAACGCCGGAACCTTGCATCAATAATAAACCGTTT
>JAQUZH010000201.1 GCA_028691445.1 Bacteroidales bacterium
TGTCCTGGTTTAAATTCATCTGAAAATAAAAAGTAATCATTCGGATTGTCAAATACCCTCAAATCAATCATCAGGTTTATTACTTTTGCCGGCAGTGTAATCACTCCATCACATCTGTTTTTAGTTATGTCTCCCTGGAGATATACAGACTGTTCTTTCAGATTAAAGTTCGCAAGTTTCAGTTTGCTCATTTCTTTAGGACGAATGAAGCAATAATACAGGATATAGCATGCCAAAAGAAAATGCCGTTTGTTATTTTTTTCCAGGTAATCTGTGATACGAACAAGATCAGGAACTGAAATCTGTGTACGTTGTTTTTTATAAAACCTCTTTCCGAGTCTTTCCATGCCTGCTGTAGGATCATTTTGCAGGTATAAGCGTTGACAACAAAACTTTGCAAATGACTTCAGGAAAGTTAGATAGTTATCACGAGTGATCGCAGCATTATCACGGCCAACATAAACCTCTTCAAGAAACCTCACGCAAAATTCTTTATCGAACTGGTAGATATAGGTTATTGGAGGTTTCTTTACATTATTATAATCAACCATATTGTTGCAATAAGAGAGGTACCCAACATACGTGTCTTCACGATACACGTCATCGCGAAACATTTTTGTTATATAATTCTTGTAGAGAGTGACAACATCACCGAATAATCGATATGCGGACGCATTTTCTCCTTCAATCCAAGGATTCCATCCTGACTCTAGTTTTGCCGTCAGCCTCTTTATCAGGTCGGATATATACTTCTTCTTTTGAGTTGAAGATCCTTTGACGAAATTAACCTTGATTTTTTTTCGCTTAAGCTTCCCTGAAATTGGGTCAAATGCATAAAAAGCGATGTAATTCTCCTTTCCCTTGTGAAGTTCAGGGATCGTGTAAGACTTGATTTTGTTGAGTACAGACATTTTTTTTTCTTTTCAACGCTCTTACAGCATCGAAAAGAGTGAATAATCGTGTCCCATTTCTGTCCCGGCAAAGAAGGTCAATACAACTAAATGTATTGACCTTCAACTAATTGCGTTTGAACCGTCGGGGTGAAAGGATTCGAACCTTCGACCCTCTGCTCCCAAAGCAGATGCGCTAACCGGGCTGCGCTACACCCCGTTCCTTTAACGGCTGCAAAGGTAATTGTTTTTTATTAATACACAAAACTCGGGCCGCTTTTTTTCCTGTTTTTTTACTTACAGGCTTATTCGCGCTTCAAAACGGGCAAACAAAGGTGATATTTGACTGCCAGTACGCGGATGATGACGACTGTTACAGCGGAGACAATTTGCGCCACAACACTCTCTACACCTATCGCATCGCATAAACAAAAAGCTACGCCTCCAAAGAAACAGGCCAACGCATAAATCTCTTTGCGAAAGATCAGGGGAACTTCATTGATCAGAATATCGCGAATCACTCCGCCCGCGGCTCCGGTGAGCATGCCCATCGTGATGGCTACCCAATAGGCATAGTGTGCTTCCATCTGAAGGGTCTTGCTGCAGCCAACCACCACAAACAGTCCCAAACCGATGGTATCGAAATAGAAGAAGGCACTGTCGAGGCGAACTAACATTTTGCGAAAGAGAACCACAAAAAAGAAGGCGATGGCGGTGAAGATGAGATAACTGGGACTGAGCATCCAGAAGGGGGTGACTCCTAATAATAAGTCGCGTAGTGTACCGCCTCCTACGGCTGTCGCCAAACCGACAACATAGGCGCCAAACCAGTCGAAGTGCTTGGCGGATGCCAAACGAATGCCGCTGATCGCGAAGGCGAAGGTGCCGATAAATTCGAGAAAATCTACAAATCTCAGTTCCATATTTTCAGTATTTAGGTTTATGCCGCAAAAGTAGTTATTTTCAGGTACTATTCGACAGTTTTCTGTATCTTTGTCTTTCTAATAAAGTGATTATGTCCGGCTATTTTCGCCTCTCTGCATTGTGTGCCGTGCTTTTGGTACTATTTTCTTCTTGTTCCTCTACGAAGCAATTGAGCCGGAGGGGCGTGGCGCGTATCAAAGCGTATACGTTTGCTCACGGCGATATCCCGAAGGCGTTTGATGGTTTTCGAATCGCTTTCATCTCTGATCTGCATTACAAGAGTACGCTACAGGAGGCGGGTCTGAGCAAGTTGATCAAACAGCTTCAGTTGTTGCACGCAGATGTACTGCTCATGGGTGGGGATTATAAAGAGGGGGTGGAAAATATCGCGCCGCTTTTTCAGGCGTTGAGCAAAGTGAAACCGACGTATGGTATCATCGGCGTGCTGGGCAATAATGATTATGAGGTAGGCTACGACGAACTGCTCCGTGAGGCGAAGAGAAATGACATCGTATTGCTGGAGAATCGGTGCGACACGCTCTTGAAGGAGGGCGAACGAATCGTCATTGCCGGGGTGCGCAATCCGTTTGATCTGCGAACGAATGGGGAGTCGCCGGACCGCTTGTTGAGTGACAGTGACTTCGTGGTACTGCTTTCGCATACGCCGGACTATGCGCAGGATGTGGATATAAGGAAGAGTGACCTGGTGCTCGCGGGTCATACACACGGGGGACAAGTGACGCTCTTCGGACTCTATGCTCCTAAAACAGCTTCTCATTATGGACAACATTTCAGGAGTGGTTTACGTTATACCATACAGAAGAAGCCGGTAATCATCACCAATGGCATCGGCACTTCCCAGAAACCGATACGCATGTTTGCACCTTCGGAAATCGTTCTTGTTACACTCAGAAGGCTCTTCGATTAGCTATTATTAAACTTTTAATATACGTCAGTGCTTGACGAATCGATTTAGATTCTCTATTTTTGCAATCTCATCGTAGTATTCACTTAATCTTATTATACACACATGAAATCTATATTATTCAGTCTGTTTTTTGCTCTCTCTCTTCTGGCTACGGCTCAAACAAAAGAAACGGTTATCTTGATCTCTACCAATATGGGGGATATGAAGGCGATCTTGTATAATGATACGCCCAAGCATCGGGATCACTACCTCAAACTAATCAAACAGGGCTATTTTGACGGAACGTTATTCAGCCGGGTGGTCAAGGGCTATGTGATTCAGGGGGGATCGAAAGACTCACGCGGCGCTGCTCCGGGGGTAAAGGTGGGATATGGTAATTCCAGCATGGAACTGTTTCCTGAGTTTCGGAAGAGTTATTTTCATAAGAAAGGGGCTTTGTGTGCTCCCCGTCAACCGAACAACGTCAATCCGCAACGGAAATCGGATGCTTCCCAGTTTTTTATCGTACAGGGAACGGTGCTGACAGCCGGTCAACTGGATACCATGGAGATGGCTAAGAATGTGCCGATAAAGAATAAAGCGTACTCGCAGATTTATACTCCTATCAAAGATGAACTGACTGCTTTGAAAGAGAGCAACCCGAAACTCTATAACGAGAAGGTTCGCCTCATCAAGACACAGCTGGACTCTGCTTTGATGGCTTCGCCTAACAAACTGATCTTTACGCCTGCGCAAAGAGAGGCCTATACAACGATCGGCGGCGCTCCCAATCTGGATGGTGACTATACGGTGTTTGGAGAGTTGATCGAAGGTCTGGATGTGATTGATAAGATTGCGGCACTGAAGGTCAATGGGTTTGACCGGCCTTTTACAGATGTAAAGATGAAGGTGTCGATCGTGGAGTAATCTGCTACCAAACTCTTACCTTATAAAAGAAGCTGCCCGTCGGACAGCTTCTTTTATAAGGTAAGAGCATTATTGCTTTTCTTTGAGTAAGTCGCGTATCTCTGTGAGTAGTTTGACGTCGTCGCTTATCACCGGAGGTGCAGGGGGTGCGGCAGGCTCTGCTTCCTTTTTCGCCATCAGACGATTGATAAGTTTGATGAGCAGAAAGACCGCAAAGGCAATGATGATAAAGTCAAAGGTGACTTGCAAAAACTGTCCGTAGTTGATGGTTACGGCCGGAGCGGTAATTGCTCCCGCTGCATCGGTAACGGGTTCTTTTAATGTGATCTTCAAGTCTTTGAAGTTGACGCCTCCTACCAACAAGCCGATGGCCGGCATGATAATATCGCCGACTACGGAAGAGACGATCTTCCCGAATGCACCGCCGATAATGATACCGACAGCCATGTCAATAACGTTGCCACGCATGGCAAAGGTCTTAAATTCTTGTAACATCTTTTGCATGTTCGTGTGTATTAGTTCGATTATCAGTTAAAAAACAACATACTATTTCCCACAAATGTAAACATATTTGCAGAAAAAACACAAGTTGAGTCAGACTATTTATTATTTTTGCAACCATTAATTAATATCCTCACAATGAAACGTTTTAAGAAGTCTATCGTAGTACC
>JAQUZH010000025.1 GCA_028691445.1 Bacteroidales bacterium
TTACAAATGTTCCCAATAAAGGAACACTTGGCGGATATTTTGGGACAATCGGACAGTCTGTAGCTACTACTATCAATGGCATAAAAGCAGCCAGACTGGATGGAAAAAGTTTCTTCTTGTTATCTAAAAAAGCACCTGCCAGTCTGGATTGGAACAGTCCGTTTACCGCTTCAGTTTGGGTGTACAATCCCACGGTCGAGACGGGTGAATGCTTGATGGCATGGACCTCCCGTGAAAATATGATTCAGTCATCGTATGCTGCTTTGATGTATGGAACGGGTAATTTCGGAGCTGTAGCTCATGGCGATGGTGCTGTGGATCTGGCTTACAAAGAAGTTCCAGCAAAAGATGGCTGGCATCATATTGTGGTTACATTTGATGGTTCGCAGGAGAATGTGTATGTGGACGGACGATTAAATGTGCAGACACCGATATCTTTGTTTGTACAGAGTGGAAATATTCAGATCGGTGCCTCTGGAGAAGCCAACGAAAACTTTACGGGTTATATTGCCAGTGCCCGTTTGTACGACAAAGCAATGACACAGGCAGATGTGCAGAAATTAATGAGCACTACAAATCCTGAAAAATAATCATTGCCGACACTAATCAGGATATCTGACAGAGAAATAACTTCAAATAAAGAATAAACACAATGCGAAAACTGTTTTTTTCGGTCGTATTAAGTCTGAGTCTGTGCATGCAGGCTCAAGTAAAAAAGAGTGGTGGTTATCCGATTACTCCAGTTCCGTTTACCTCCGTGCAGGTTACTGACTCCTTTTGGGGACAGCGGCTCAAGGCGAGCCGTGAAGTCACGATTCCTTTGGCATTTAGTAAGTGTGAGGAAACCGGACGTTATGCCAATTTCGTCCATGCTGCTCATCCGAGTGATACCATCAAAGTGAGCGGACTGGCGTTTGATGATACGGATGTCTATAAAACGATTGAGGGGGCCAGTTATATCCTGCAAACCTATCCGGACAAGAAACTGGAAAAGTATATAGACAGTGTGCTGACCATCGTTGCGGCAGCACAGGAACCGGATGGTTATCTCTATACCAGCCGTACGATGAATCCGAAACATCCGCACGAGTGGGCAGGAACGAAACGGTGGGAAAAGGTGGAGGATTTAAGTCATGAGTTTTACAATCTGGGACACATGATAGAAGGGGCTATCGCCCATTACCAGGCTACCGGCAAACGTAACTTTCTGAACATAGCAATCAAATATGCAGACTGTGTATGCCGTGAAATAGGACCGGGCAAAGATCAGATTATCCGTGTTCCCGGACACCAGATTGCTGAAATGGCATTGGCTAAACTTTATTTGGTAACCGGTGACAAGAAATACCTGGATCAGGCCAAGTTCTTCCTGGATCAACGGGGATACACCACCCGAAAAGATGAATATAGTCAGGCGCACAAACCCGTTGTGGAACAGGATGAGGCTGTCGGACATGCGGTGCGGGCTGCTTACATGTATTCCGGAATGGCCGATGTAGCAGCTCTGGCAAACGATTCTTCGTATATACGGGCTATTGACCGGATCTGGGAGAATATCGTCAGCAAGAAATATTACATCACAGGAGGTATCGGTGCTACCGGAAGTGGTGAAGCTTTTGGCAAGAATTATGAACTGCCCAATATGTCTGCCTATTGTGAGACCTGCGCGGCCATAGGCAATGTATACATGAATTATCGCCTGTTCTTGTTGCATGGAGAATCTAAATACTACGATGTGCTTGAAAGAACACTGTACAATGGATTAATTTCAGGTGTCTCTCTGGATGGCGGCGGATTTTTCTATCCCAATCCGCTCGAGAGTATTGGTCAGCACCAGCGTCAGCCATGGTTTGGATGTGCTTGTTGCCCCTCAAATATCTGCCGTTTTATTCCGTCTTTGCCGGGATATATCTATGCGGTAAAGGAGAAAGGGGTCTATGTCAATCTGTTTCTCTCCAATGATGCGGATCTGAATGTTGGGGGTAAGCGTGTTTCCATTCAACAGCAGACCCAGTATCCATGGGATGGAGATATAAAGCTGATGATAATGAAAAACAATGCCGGTCAGTTTACACTTAAGGTACGCATCCCAGGATGGGTGAAGAATCAGGTTGTACCGAGTGACTTATACAGCTTTAGCGACGGACTACGCCCCTCCTACTCTATCAAAGTAAATGACATTCCTGTAGATTGTAAGAGTCAGGAAGAGAAAGGATATGTATGCATCAATAATCGATGGAAAAAAGGAGATAAAGTGGACATTCATTTCGATATGCTGCCGCGCACTGTCAAAGCGAATAACAAGGTAGAAGCTGATCGGGGACGTATTGCCATTGAAAGAGGTCCCATCGTTTATTGCGCTGAATGGCCGGACAATGAGTTTGATGTGCTGAGCGTATTTATGAACCGTGCCCCCAAGTTTGAAGTGATATCCAAACCTACACTTTTATATGGTGTCAAACAACTGGTCACAGATGCACAGATGCTGGGCTATGATGATTCCGGACGCTTACAAGCCAAAGATGTAAAACTGAGTTTGATTCCTTATTATGCATGGGCGCATCGGGGTTCCGGAGCTATGGCAGTATGGCTTCCTCAGGACTTGAGTGCTTCACGACCCACTATGCCGGCTACACTTGCTTCTGAGAGTAAGATAAAAGCTTCTCATCGGGCAGCATCCATTTCTGCGATCAACGATAGACTGGTTCCTGAATATGACAATGATCTTTCAAAACCTTATTATCATTGGTGGCCTAAACAAGGTACCACAGAATGGCTTTCTTATGAGTTTTCAAAAGATTCTAAAATATCCAGTAGCACCATTTACTGGTTCGATGATGCACCATGGGGCGGCTGTCGAGTACCTGAATCATGGAAAATATATTATAAAAATGAAACCGGAGAATGGCAGGAGGTCAGCCATGCTGATAAGTACGGAGTACAGAAAGGTGTTGCCAATACTGTCAATTTTGATCCGGTAAGCACATCTGCAGTAAAGGTGGAAATAAAACAGCCTGAGAAATATTCATCCGGATTATTCGAGTGGGAAGTTAAATAACACCTGTACTATCTGACAGAGATATGCCTATCCGATGGCAAAAACAACCTGAAGAGTTTTTAATTTCATAAGGATATGTTCTCCGTTTCACAGCTGTGAAACGGAGAACATATCCTTATGAAATTAAAAACGGAAACAGAGGCGTATGAATAACCGGTAGCACCTATTCTAAACGTTGTAGAACCTTTTAATTCTTCTTCAGATTATTGTCATTGGTAAGTAATACGCCTTTGTACTGACCGGTAAGCGTATTCAGGAAAGCAACGATAGAACTTCTCTCTTCCGGAGTGAGCGGCGTACCAATCTGATAGTGCATCATCGCATCAATAGCTTCGTCCAATGTTTTCTTACTTCCATCATGGAAATAGGGGAACGTGAGAGCAATGTTGCGAAGTCCGGGCACTTTATACCGATGCATGTCTCTCTCTTTGGCGGTCTGTTTGAAGCGCCCTTTGTCATCTTCATTGAGTGGCGTACCACGATCTTTGAAATAGTCTGCCACCAGTCCGAGACGTTCGTATGATTGTCCTCCGAAGTTGATTCCGACGTGACAAGTGGCGCATTTATTCGATTTAAAGAGTTCGTATCCTTCGATCTCTGTCTGATTAAGCACACTCTTATCGCCCTTCACATAACGGTCAAAACGGGAATCAGGGGTAATCAATGTTTTCTCAAACTCCTGGATAGCGTCGGTAATTGTTGCTTGTGAATATCCCTCGGGATATACTGCCAGGAAGGAGTCTGTGAAAGCTTTGTCTGCTGATAACTTGGCAATGATCTGATCAAAAGAAGCAGAAGCCATCTCGATCGGATTTAAGGGAGGACCGGCTGCCTGATCAGCTAACGTTGCTGCTCGTCCGTCCCAGAACTGAACGAAGTTGAAAGCGGCATTGTACACGGTAGGGGCATTGACACCTCCAAGTTGCGCATGCACTCCTTCCGAGAAGGCTTTATTGTCCACACCACCGGTCTGGAGGCCATGACAGGAAGCGCACGATACGGTATTGTCGGAGGAGAGACGAGGGTCATGAAAAAGGGAATCTCCCAATGCCACTTTACGGACATCTACCGGGATAGAGTCGGGTATCGGCTGATTGGGCTCCATGGCAAACTCAGCAGCTGTTTTGGCGGAGGTGTAATAGGATATTCGTTGCTGATTGATCCAATTGAGAAACATATCCCTCTCTGATGAGTTAATGTACGAACCCCAATGTATCACCGCATACTTCAAAGGCGGCATATTATTCTCTTCGATCATCTCTTCCAGCTTGGCCAGATCTGCTTCCGGAGTAGCCTCATCTTTTTTCAAAGCCTCATTGACAGCAATGATATCAAATTGCTTCCAACCTTCGGTAATGTCTTGGCGGATGATCGGACCGGCAACAGGGTACTTCGCATAGAAGGGTAATACGGGGTTCTCTGTGTGACAGGAGGCACACCCTCCGTTTGCCATAATTTCCTGCACTTGCTGTGACGGATTCAATTGCGTGGAAGGGGTGGCACTATTGGCAAAAAAGAATGCGGTAAAAACAACAATTACTGCTAAAAGTAAAACCAGGAACCAATTGATCAGTTTCTTCATAGCTTTTCCTCCTTTTAATTAAACAATTGATAATATGAGACGGACAAATATAAAGAATCCTATCAGATTTACATCTTTGTTTACTCTTTTTCTTTCAAGATTGTTCTTGTTAAAACAAAAGAATCTGTTACCTGATAGAAGACATCAAACGAGTGATGCTCAAGGGTACGTGTTTCATAGGCCTCAATAACACCTTCAGGCTGTACCTTGAAGGGGCGAATGTGAAGATGGCCTTTAAAATCGGCCTCTTCTTCATTGATTGCTTTAAACAGGGTCTCTTTCGCAGACCAGTGAAGGAGCAGTGCTTTCTCCTCTTCGGAGAGATCGAGCGCCAACTCTTCGTCCGGATGCATAAATTTACTACGCACTTTGAATATGCGTGAAGAAGGGTATTCCATGTCTATACCCACCGATGCCGTACGATGCATATAGACCGCTGCATAGTCGCGGGTATGTGTAAAGGAGATCTGAAAAGACTGATCAAACAGGAAGGGACGACCGGATGGTTCGTATTCTACCTGACAAGGATCTCCTCCCAGCTCTTGCAGCAATACCCGCAAGGCCAGAAACTCTGTCTGACGTTTGACTGTGTTGTACTGTTTAAGCTGTGGGGCAATCTCTTCCTTGCTTTGAAGGGCTTCAAGCAGTTCGGAGGGAGTTTCTTCTATCTTCCAGATACCCCAGATTGATTCTTCAGTTACTTCTTTTTTGTATAACGGCATGGCTATTTTACCTCCATTCTATGGTTTCTATCAAATGTTTTATGTCTTCACGAATATCACTTACCGATGATTCCAGCGAATCTGAATAGGCTGAATTGTCATAATAAAGTGCTCCACGCAAGAAATGAGAGACACTATCGGTGACGAGGAACTGAACCGGCGAGGCTACTTCTCCTTTTATATTGAAGAGTAGTGCATAAATCCTCTTTTCCGGCAATGAGATCGCTTGCTCTTTAATGGCTGTCGCTACGACTGTATGACGATAAACAAAACGGCGTACATCTTCGTCAAAAGTACAGAAATTGCCGTTGACAGGGAAATAGGTACAATAAATGGTGGCCTTTCGCTCCGGATAAATAATATCAAACCAGAGCGCTTCGGGCTCGTTCTTACGGAGAGCCATTTTGGACTCCGCAGGATACTGCATGCGAAACGGAAACAGAGCGGTGTCCAGCAACAGATAGTCGTGGACCGGCTTCTCTTGTTTAGATGGGGAGTTTGTGCAATTAGTAAGAAACAAGGAGAAGCAGACGAATATAAGTGAAACCAAAAGGCGATTAATCATCAGCTGTCTCCTCCTCTATTTCATTTTTTCTCACATGAAACCTCACTTTTAAGATACGGCGATCGCTCACTTCCAGGATGGTAAACTCATACTTTTTGTAGGTGATGACTTCGTTCTTCACAGGAAAATCGCCTTTGAGTTCAAGCACGAGTCCGCCGAGTGTATCCACTTCTCCGGCTACCTCTTCAAAATCATCTTCATCGACCTCTGTAATCTTAAAGAAATCTATCAATAGAATCTTCCCTTCACAATCAAAGGTCTGTGGGTCAATCTGCTTAAAGTTGGGTTCTTCTTCATCATATTCGTCGCTGATTTCACCGACGATCTCCTCAACGACATCTTCAAAAGAGACGAGTCCGGATACCCCTCCGTACTCATCGACAACGATTGCCATGTGGATGTGACTCTTCTTAAACTCTTCAAGAAGCAGGTCGATCCGTTTGGTTTCCGGCACAAATAAAGCCGGACGGATCAGTGTCTGCCAGCGAAAAGAGGCAGGTTTGTCCAAATGAATCAACAGATCTTTTATGTACAAAAGACCCCGAATATCATCGTGCGAATCGGAATAAACCGGTATCCGGGAGTAGCCGTATTCGCGTACCATATCGAGCACTTCAGTAAAAGAGGAATGAATATCCAGATCGCAGATATCCAAACGCGGAGTCATTACCTCACACGCTTTCTTATCCCTAAATTTGATCACACCTTCGAGTATCTCCATCTCCCCTTCCATCTCCTCATCCGAGGTAAGTTCCAAGGCTTGCGAAAGTTCGTCCATAGAGATAGCGGAAGGATGACTATGGGCCATCACTTTCTTATTGACCAGATGGGTCGAGCGAATCAAAAGCGTAGCCAATGGATAACAGAGTTTGCGAAAGAAAACAAGTCCCGGCGCAGCAAAACGGGAAAACGCAAGTGATCGCTGTCCGGCATAGACTTTAGGCATCACTTCTCCGAAAAGCAGGATGACAGCAGTGAGCACAACGGTAAGGCAGAGAAAACCTAAAAAGGGAGATTGAGTAAAATCAAAGACGGTAGTGAAGAAGAAACCGCACAAGGTGACAGCTCCAATGTTCACAAAGTTATTGACAATGAGAATCGTTGCCAGCAGACGAGAGGAGTCTTTCAACAGATCGGTAATCTGTAGATCTGCGTTCGTCTTACCTTCTCTGATCACCCGGATATCATTGGGTTTCATAGAGAAAAAGGCAATCTCAGAAGCAGACATATAGCCGGAAATAAACAACAAAAAAACAGCGACTATCAGAGCGATTATAGCTCCAAGAGTCAACGGATGCATGGTCACATCGCCGGTAAAAAGCGATAGAAAACTGTCAGGGTCCAAGTATTCAGTTATTAGTTAGACAATGAGGTAAGAAAAGCCTCGGCTTTTCTTACCCTGTTTATTTTAGAATGGCAGATCGTCTGCCGAATCACCCGAAGAGGTAAAAGGATTTTCCGACGTAGTCGTACTTCCTGATGCAGGAGGAGTAGCGCTATTTGATGACAAAGGCGCAACCTCGCCGCGACGGCCCAGAAGCTCCATATTATCCGCGATAATCTCCGTGGAATAGCGTTTAGCCCCCGTCTGATCAGCCCAACTACGAGTCTTAATTTTTCCTTCAATATATACTTGCGATCCTTTGCGTACGTACTTTTCAGCTACTTCTGCCAAACCACGCCACAACACAACATTGTGCCATTCTGTTCGCTCCGGTATCTCTGTACCATTGGATGTTTTATATGCACGTTCTGACGTGGCTACTGTGATTGTTGCAACGGGTACATTATTGTCAATGTAGCGTACTTCGGGGTCTTTACCCACATTCCCTACAAGAATTACTTTGTTTATAGACATTTCTCGGTTGTGTTTTTTAACTATTATGTCTCGCAAAATTACACTTTACCATTGATAAAACAAATTATTGCTCTACTATTTTCTGTTTTTTACGGTGATATCAAAGTTTTCTATTACTTTCGTCACTTCAAACTAAAAAAGACTTTCAGTTCATGAAGAATTACTTTTTCGCATTGTGCACGCTTCTCCCTTTTACATTATCAGCCGTAAAAACACCTTTATGGATTCGCAATGGCGCTATATCACCCGATGGCATTTCAATTGTATTTTGTTACAAAGGCGATCTGTTTACTGTTCCCGTTGAAGGAGGTCAGGCGGATCAGATAACCTCACATCCCGGATATGACACTCGTCCGGTATGGTCGCCGGATGGAAAAAAGATTGCTTTTGCCTCCAATCGGGCAGGCGGTTTCGATGTGTACATCGTCAACAAAGAAGGGGGAACACCCAAACGTCTTACCACTCACTCGGCGCATGAGTATCCGGATGTATTTAAAGATGATACGCATATTCTCTATCAATCATCGATTCTTCCGGACGCGATGGACGGACAGTTTCCTTCGGGCTCTTTTCCTCAGGTGTATGAAGTGAGTACAGAAGGTGGAAGGAGTTCGCTTTTTTCTTCTTTGACGATGGAGGAGATCTCTATCAATCAGAATGGCGATTTGCTTTATCAGGATAAGAAAGGATACGAAGATACGTTCAGAAAGCATCACCAGTCTCCGATTACAAGAGACATCTGGCTCACGAAAGTAAACGGCAAACGTTCGTATAAAAAGCTCACATCGTTCTATGGTGAAGATAGAAACCCAGTGTGGGCACCGGACGGAAACTCTTTCTTCTATCTGAGTGAAGAGAATGGTTCCTTCAATGTGTTTAAGTCGGACGTGAAAAGTATGAAGCCCAAACAGCTGACTTCGTTTAACGATCATCCGGTGCGTTACTTGTCTGTAGCCGGCAACGAGACACTCTGCTTCAGCTATGACGGCGAACTCTATACGCAAAAAGGGAACGAACAAGCTAAGAAGGTAAAAATAGAGATCGTGACAGATAATCTGGAGAAAGAAGTTGAATATCAATTCCTTTCCGGAGGTGTTTCTGATATGGCTGTCTCTTCAAATAACAAAGAGGTCGCTTTTATTGTGCACGGAGATGTCTATGTAACCTCGGTGGATTACCAGACGACCAAACGAATTACTAATACTGCCGAACAGGAACGCGACGTGGACTTTAGTCCGGATGGACGAACGCTGATTTATTCTTCGGAACGAAAGGGTATTTGGGGAATATACAAGACGGAACTGGTGCGTGAGAGTGACAAACAGTTTGTCTATGCGCATGAGCTGAAAGAGGAACCGCTCATCGTCAATAAAGAGGCGGCTTCCTTCCAGGCAAAGTATGCTCCTAATGGCGAAGAGATTGCTTTTCTTCAGAACCGCACCGAACTGAAAGTGTACAACATAAAAAGCAAAGCGATCCGCACAGCGCTGGATGGCAAATTTAATTATTCTTACAGAGATGGAGATATGAGCTTTGAATGGTCTCCGGATAGTAAATGGATCCTCACGGATTATATTGGTATCGGTGGATGGAACAACAAAGATATTGCTCTTGTAAATGCGGATGGAAGTGGCGAAGTGGTCAATCTGACTGAAAGCGGCTATTCGGATGGGGGTGCTCACTGGGCGTTGGATGGAAAGGCAGTGATCTTTAAAGGTGATTACGCCGGCTATCGCAGTCATGGAAGCTGGGGTGCACACACTGATATGTATATCATGTTCTTTGACGCGAAGGCTTTTGAGAAGTTTCAGATGAATAAAGAGGATCTGGCTCTCCTAGAGGAAGCGGAAAAAGCTGAGAAGGAGAAGAAAGATGCGAAGGAAAAGGAGAAGGAGAAGGACAAGGATAAAGAAAAGGAGAAGGGAAAAGACAAAGGGAAAGATAAAAAGGAGGATGTAAAGAAGGAGGAAAAGAAAAATGTCGAGGAACTTGTCTTTGACTTCGAGAATCGGAAAGACAGGATACTGAGACTTACCATCAATTCGTCCAACTTGCAGGATGGTATTCTGACAAAAGATGGCAAGAAGTTATATTATCTGACCTCTTTTGAAGGAGGTGTCGATCTGTGGGAACGTAACTTTCAGGACAATAGCACCCGGATTGTAAACAAAGGATTGGGCGGCGGCTCAATCGTGCCGGACAAGGAACTGAAGAACTTCTATCTGGTAAACGGATCGATCAAAAAGATTGATATGAGCAGTGCCTCTGCAACCCAGATCTCTTTTTCTGCACCTTTTGATTACAAGGCTGCCGGCGAAAGAAACTATATCTTCTCGCATGCCTGGCAACAGGTGAAGGATAAGTTTTATGTAGCTGACCTGCACGGTATTGATTGGGAAGGATATAAAACAGATTATGAGAAGTTTTTGCCACATATCAATAACAACTATGACTTTGCCGAGATGCTCTCGGAGATGCTCGGTGAACTGAATGGTTCGCACACGGGTGCTCGCTACAGCGGACCTTCGGCTCAACTCTCAACGGCTTCACTGGGCGCTTTCTATGACGACTCTTTTGACGGGGACGGACTCAAGATTAAAGAGATTATCAAGAGAGGACCGCTGACTACGGCGGACTCGAAAATAAAAGTGGGTTCGGTGATTAAAAAGATTGATGGCAGAGAGATCAAGAAAGGGGAAGATTATTTCCCGCTGCTGGAAGGAAAAGCAGGTAAGAAAGTGGTCTTGACTGTGATGGATCCCAAAAGCAAAGAGACTTTTGAAGAGGTGGTCAAACCAATTGCAGGCACAAGCCGGTTACTCTACAAACGATGGGTGGAGCAGCGTAAAGCGATGACCGACAAACTGTCGAACGGAAGAATCGGATATGTGCATGTGGAAGGCATGAACAGTGAAAGTTTTCGGGAGGTCTATTCTGAAATTTTGGGTCTTTACCGAAACAAAGAGGCGGTGATCGTGGATACACGGCACAATGGTGGCGGATGGCTCCACAACGACCTTGCCATCTTATTGAGCGGAAAAGAATTTGAGCAGTTTGTTCCCCGTGGACAGTATATCGGCAGTGATCCGTATACCCGTTGGTACAAGCCTTCAGCCGTACTGGTGTGTGAAGATAATTACTCGAATGCCCATGGCTTCCCATTCATGTACAAGGAGCTGGGCATCGGCAAACTGATCGGTACACCGGTAGCCGGTACGATGACCGCTGTATGGTGGGAAACACAGATTGACCCCTCTTTGGTATTTGGTATTCCGGAGGTGGCTGTCAAGGATATGAAAGGGAATTACCTGGAAAACCAGATTCTGAAACCCGATATTGAGGTTTTCAATGATCCGGCTTCTCAACTAAAAGGCGAAGACCTCCAACTTGAGACTGCTGTGGAATCGTTATTAAAAGATCTCAGAAAGTAAGATCGACCCTTTTTCTCAAAAAGATAATCAACGCTAATAATTAGAACACCATGATGGAAACAATAAACACATTCTTCTCTGACTTTAGTGGCTTCCTGTGGGGATGGCCGATGATTATCTTACTATTGGGCACACACATATTCCTGACCATCAGGCTTAAGTTTCCACAACGTAAGATCTTTACGGGCATCAAACTCTCGATGACCAGCGACAAAGGTTCGCAGGGAGATGTAAGTCAGTTTGGTTCCTTGGCTACAGCGTTGGCGGCAACCATCGGCACCGGCAATATCATCGGAGTGGGGACAGCGATCGCACTGGGCGGTCCCGGTGCCGTACTTTGGTGCTGGCTGACGGGGGTGTTTGGTATCGCAACAAAGTATTCCGAAGGTTTGCTGGCCATCAAATATCGGGTCAAGACGTCCAATGGGGAGATGCTCGGAGGACCGATGTACGCATTGGAACGGGGCTTGAAGATGAAGTGGATGGCTGTTCTGTTTTGTATCTTTACCGCAATTGCCGCTTTTGGTATCGGCAACTCGGTACAGGCCAACTCGCTTTCTATGCTGCTAAAGGAAACAATTAGCGTACCGATTCAATGGAGTGGCATTGTACTGGCTGCATTGGTTGCTTTGGTTATTCTGTATGGGGTAAAAGGAATTGCACGGGTTAGTTCGGCACTTGTACCCTTCATGGCTCTCTTTTACATTATGGGGAGTGTTATCATTCTTTGCATCAACTTCCGTTATCTGAACGAGGCTTTTAGCCTGATCATCACCTCTGCTTTTTCTCCACGGGCGGCAGGCGCCGGATTTGTTGGTTCGACAGTGATGATGGCTGCTCGCTTTGGGATTGCCCGCGGACTTTTCTCCAACGAATCGGGAATGGGATCTGCACCCATTGTTGCAGCTGCGGCCAAAACGCGCAATCCGGTGCGACAGGCTTTGGTATCGGCTTCCGGAACCTTTTGGGACACGGTAGTTATTTGCGCGCTCACCGGAATGGTATTAGTCAGCACCATCATCGCTCATCCTGATCTGGACTATACGAATGGTGCCTCACTTACCAAAATGGCTTTCGCCAAAATTCCTGTGATTGGCATGCTTGTACTGACGGTCGGACTGGCAACATTTACTTTTTCTACAATCTTAGGATGGGGTTACTACGGTGAGAAAGCGGTCGAGTATCTGGGAGGAAAGCATTGGATCAAAGGATATCGGATACTCTGGGTCATCGCAACCTATATTGGAGCAGTGATGAACCTGACGCTGGTGTGGAATATCGCGGACTGTATGAATGCTTTGATGGCTATTCCGAATCTTATTGCTGTTATTCTCCTCTCAAATGTGATTGCGAAAGAGACGAATCATTATCTGTGGAATAATCATCTCGATGAGCTTTCTCCCCCAGAGGATGAGCAAAAATTATAATTGTTTCTTCTTCTTTTTCACTTCCTGCATTTTGACTCTATTTATATCGTTGATTAAGAAGAAAAGAGCTACATTTGCAGTACATTCTAATTCGTAGGACTGATGAAAAAGAAAACACTGTTTTTTGTAATGGTGGCTCTGCTTGGAAGCACCTTATGGTTCGCCTCTGCTTATAAAGCTACGCCCCAGTATGTCAACAATTCTTACGACTCCTTCTGGAAAAGAGCCGAAAGTTTAGAAAAAGAAGGTCTCCCTGAAAGCTTGAGAAGTTGTGTAGACAGTATCTTCAACAAGGCTGTACAGGAAAAGAATATCGTTCAGCAGATCAAGGCGAAGATCTATCAAACAAAAGTGGTCCTGACCAAAGAAAACGATAAGAATGATCAGGTTTTTGATGACCTGGAAGCCTATACTTCAGCATGTGAGTCTCCCGAGGCAAAAGCACTGCTACACTCTTTGCTGGCTGATGCCTATTTGGCTTTCTACATGAACGACTCGTATACGATCGACAAACGTACGGATATGAAGGGAGCTGCTCCTGACAAGATAGAAGAATGGTCTGCAAGCAACTTTGCACAACGTATCTTCTACCATCTGAAAGCCTCTGTCGAACCAAAAGATGCGCTCGCGAAAGCATCCCTCACGCCGTGGCTTCCGTTACTCGAAGAGATGGAATACGACAGCAAAATTCAACTCTACGACTATCTGAGCAACAGATTCATTACTATTGCATCGGAATGCGCAAACTCTTTTACGCGCAATTATAGGCAGACAGAGTTATCTGATGGTTCTTTTCTGACCTCCCGCGAGATGTTTGTTAACCTCTCTGTCACTGACAAAAGCGAGTTTGACTTTGGAGCCATGGCGCTCCGCTCCTATCAGGAAAATCTGAAGCTTTATGCGGCTAAGGGTCAGAAAGAGGAGTTGCTGAAAATGGATCTGGACCGATTGATCAAAGTAAAGAGCTTTACACAATATGCCGAGTATAATGCTTTGTTACGCTCTTTGATAGCAAACAACAAGGATTGTAAGTCGGTAATGAAGATATATGTTGAGCTCAGTAACAGCTTCCTTTCCGGAAACGTATCCCAGGAGCAATACAAGCAACTATACAAGCAACTTCATGCTTTATGCAAAGAAGGTGCGCAGCTCTATCCTTCCAGCAAAGAAGCGATTCAGCTGAGAAACAAGATTATTGAACTCGAAAAGCCTATTTGCTACATAGTGGGCACCTCCAACTCTTCTGTATTTGCAGTCAAGGAGGATATCAAACTCTCCATTCACTACAAAAACACACCCAATTGCGAAGTGGAGATCTATCGTATTCCTCTCTCTGCGGCAGTTTATGCAAAAGTTTCGAAGGAGGAAAAGATCTATCAGACAAAAGGCGAACGAATACATACGATGAAAATCGCTTTTCCCGACGCTGAGTTGCTGACCACAAAAGACACATCCATCGTGATTGCAGGACTTCCTGCAGGTATCTACAAAGTCGTGCTGAGAAATGAAAAGGTGAAGTTGGATGATACGTATGGTTCATCGTTTTATGTCACTGATTACGCTGCAATCTACAGAATCCGCAGCAATACGACCGAAATTGTAGTGACAGACCGCAAGAGCGGCAAACCGGCGAAAGGCGTTCAGGTAAATATGTACATTGGTACAAGCGGATTCTTGAGACCGGCTGAGACTATACAGAAAGTGGGGACACTGAAAACGGATCAGTTGGGTATAGCACTTTTCACCTCGAATAGCAACAACACCTATTATTTCTCAATTAGCGAGAAGGGAAAAAAAGAGCATTATCTCTATTCTTATTGGGGTTCTTCTGCTTACGAAAGGATATTCAAAACCGAACTGATTAAGCGCATGAATATTCTGACCGATCGTTCGATTTATCGTCCGGGACAAACGGTCTATTTCAAAGGGATCGCGTATCAAGAGGATGAAAAAGGAGAACAGGCGATGAGTTCCACGTCGACCTATACGGCAAAACTGGTTGGTGCAAACGGCGAAAAACTCAGCGAACAGAGTCTGAATTCCAATAGCTTCGGATCTATTAGCGGCTCCTTTGCGATTCCAACAAGCTCTCTAAATGGACAATTCCGGATCGAGATTTCAGGAGGATCCAATTTTTATCAAGCGACCTCTTTTAGGGTGGAAGAGTATAAGCGGCCTACCTTTGAAGTGGTGTATGATACCATAAAGGCAACCTATACATTTGGTGATCCGATCACTGTCACTGGTAAAGTGAAGAGTTACAGTGGTGCACCGGTACAGCAGGCAGAGATCAAATACCGTGTATCACGAACAAAACACACCTGGTTTTATGCTTCGAACAATTATAATGGGGAGTTGCTGACACAGGGCACCTGCCAATCGGATGACGAAGGAACTTTCACTGTTACGTTCGTGGCTGAAAAGGAGCAAACAATCAGCAGAGATCCTTCTTATTACACCTATCAGGTATCTGTCGACGCTACCGATAATAACGGAGAGACTCAGAGTCAGAAAAAAAGTATTCATATGGGCGAACGCTCTTTGATGCTGTCTGTGGAAGCTCCGGAGTATGCATCGGATGATTCGCTCTCCTTTGCAATTCATGCGTTAAACCTGGATGGTATGAAGATGACGACCAACTGTTCATGGAGCCTCTCCTTACTGAAGGATCACGAATCCATGGAGGCTCTGGAAAATCGCGACTCGCTGGGCATCGACAAACTGATTACTTCCGGAAAGTCATTATCGGATATGGGAAAAGTCACCGTACCGATACAGGAACTGAAACCGGGAAGATATCGTGTTTATGTAGAGTCGACCGATAACCAGGGACGCAAAGTGGTGGCCAAACAGGAGTTCATACGACATAAAATGAGTGATAAGAAGTTACCGGTGCTGAGCAAAGTATGGCTGGCGACTGATCATCTGACCTGCATTCCGGGCGAAAAAGCAATCATACAGTTTGGTTCCTCCTTCAATGACGTATCGGTTCTGTATGAAATAATATCGCAAGACTTCGAGATACTGACCCGCAAGTGGCTTACGCTCAATAATGAATGTCTCCTACTGGAAGTTCCTTTCAAAAATGAATATGGAAAAGGTGTGACCATTCGGTTCACATTCATCAAGGATGGGGAAACGTATCAGAGGAAATGTGACGTGGAACGCTTTATGGAGAGCAATAAACTATGGCTCAAGATGGCTTCGTTCCGCGACAAAGTTCGTCCGGGCAGTACGGAAAGCTGGACACTGACGGTGACGGATGATAAAGGGAAGTATCCCGCAGCAGAAGTAGTTGCTTCTATGTACGACTTCTCTCTCGACAAGTTTGTGAAACATCATTGGAGCGCCTTCTTTTATTCCAAAAGCTACAGGTCATTTAATTGGAGCGAAAGTAACAAAGGGGCCATCTCATGCTTTCTTGGGTTTGAGACCGCTATGGAAGAGGAACCTTATGTGGGCAGTTCCTATCAGAATTGGATGGGCTTGCTTGACTTACTTGGCAGAAGACGAGGAGGCATTACCGAAATGATGCAAGGACGTTCTTCCGGATATCTTGCCGTAGATAAAAGAATGACAGCCTCATCCGGAGATGCAAATAGTAACTACAAGATTCGGATTCGTGGCAGTAACAGTGGAGAAGTGCAGGAAGAAGTGGCTTTTGCTTCAATGAGTGACAATAAAGATGAGTCTGCCGGTGAAGGAACAAATTACCTTCGCACCAATCTGAATGAAACGGCGTTCTTCTACCCGCACCTGATTACGGATGCATCGGGTAACGTGGCCATCAACTTTACCGTTCCGGAAAGTCTGACCCGTTGGAAATTCATGGCGATGGCTCATACCAAAGAGATGAAATGGGGAATGACGGAGGAACTGATCACCGCTCAGAAAGAGGTGATGATTACTCCTAACCTACCCCGCTTCTTCCGACAGGGCGACGTGACCGGTCTATCGGGCAAGGTGGACAACCTTTCGGAAAGCAAACTGACTATGAATGTTATCCTTGAGTTCTTTGATCCATCGACCGAGAAGGTATTTGCTCCACTGACACAACAGAAGCAAATAACCATCGACGCAGGCAAAAGCCAGTCTGTCGCTTTCCAGACGACACTTCAGGATGCTCTGGAGATAGTCGGAGTACGAATGAAAGCCATCAGCAACACATTTAGTGACGGCGAACAGGTAGTGATTCCGATACTAAGCAACAGAATGATGGTGACAGAGTCAATGCCGATGAGTGTAAGAGGAAACAAAGAATACACGTTCAATATGAAATCAGGCAAAGGAAGCAAAACACAGCTTCCCTACCGGATGGTGTTCGAATTCTCAACCAACCCTGTCTGGTATGCGATACAAGCGCTACCTTCTATTGGCAATCCGAGAAACGAGAATGACGCGTTGAGCTGGTTAGCTGCATACTATGCTTCCATCTTTTCGGATGCGGTACTGCAAACGGTTCCTCAAACGAAACAGATCTTCGAGCAATGGCGTACGGAGCGGAAAAACAAGGAATCGTTACTTTCGA
The DNA here is from genome assembly GCA_028691445.1 of Bacteroidales bacterium. Classification (GTDB taxonomy): domain Bacteria; phylum Bacteroidota; class Bacteroidia; order Bacteroidales; family JAQUTK01; genus JAQUTK01. Next base: position 17,172 of record JAQUZH010000025.1, read on the forward strand.
ACCTGGAAAAGAATCAGGATCTGAAGAGTATCTTGCTGGAAGAGTCTCCGTGGTTGCTTGACAGCAAAAACGAAGGTGAACGGAAAGAACGCATCGGACTGCTTTTTGACCTCAACAACCAGAAGCAGCAACGCGAACTAGCCATCCAGCGTTTGATGGATCTACAGACTGCTTCGGGCGGATGGAGCTGGTATCCCGGCATGCCGAGCAGCCGTTACATCACCCAATTGGTCATCGGCTATATGAGTAAGATACAGTCTTTGGGAACCTACTCGTTCCAAAACAAGGAGTTGTCTATGATTCAGAATGGAGTGAACTATCTCGATAATTTGCTTGCCCAAGACTATTACAACCTGAAAAGGTCAATGGAAGGGAAAGATTTAGGCGAGCAAAGAGCGACTATTTACCAACTCTACTATCTCTATGCAAGAAGCAATTTCATAAAGCAGATGCCACTCAAAGAGGAGAGTACAAAAGAAGCAGCAGACTTTTATCTGGCACAGGTATAGAAATTTGGCAATGAAGGTCCTCTTTACAATCGCGCTCTTTCTGCCATTACACTCGCACGCAATGGAAAGACAACGAAGGCGAAGGCAATCGTACGGTCATTGCGCGAACAGGCAGTTCAGTCTGAAGAATTGGGAATGTACTGGAAAAAGAACGTGAATGGCTATTTCTGGCATGAAAATGCGATTGCCATTCATGTAGCTCTGATGCAGGCACTTGACGAAATTGATCCGAATGAAGCCGAACAGGAAGAGTTGAAGATCTGGTTACTGAAACAGAAACAGACACAAGACTGGGGAAGTACTACCGCCACCTCAGAGGCAATCACTGCTTTGGTGATGAAAGGATCTTCTTGGGCGGACGAAAAGGGTATGACTCAGATCAACTGGGGAGGCAGCGAGGTACAACCGGAACAACAGGAATCGGGAACCGGCTACTTCCGTCAAGAACTTGACGCCAAAGAGATCACTCCTGAACATCAGAGAGTCACCGTACGGAAAGAGGGAAAAGGCATTGCCTGGGGTGCACTTTATTATCAATATTCCGAAGTGATGGATAACATCAAAGAAAACACCAATGCGTTGCAGGTTAGCAAGAAGTTGCTGAGAGTGGCTACCACTCCTACCGGCAGCGAACTGCAAGATATTGATCCGCAACATCCGTTGGAAAGAGGCGAGAAAGTGACTGTCAGACTTGTGGTCAAGACAGATCGGGACATGGAATTTGTGCATTTGAAAGATGCCAGACCATCCTGCCTGGAAGCGACCGACGAGCTTTCTAAATGTGTATGGAAAGAGAAGATCTGTTATTATCAGTCCAACAAAGACGCATCGATGAACTTCTTCTTTAACTTCCTGCCCAAAGGAACGTATGTGTTTGAGTATACATCAGTAGTTACTCGCTCAGGTTCATATAGTGAAGGTCCGGCCACAATACAGTGTCTCTATGCACCGGAATTCACCTCACATACAGCAGGCAATAAAATATTTGTCAAATAATAAAATTCATATCACATGTACATTAATTGGAAAAAAACAATGACAATGACCGGCCTATTTCTTTTCTTTGCCGGTATCAGTTATGCACAAGTCATCTCATTCGAAAAGTTAGAACATGACTTCGGCACATTCACAAGATCTCAAACAGGTGAAGGCGTAACCTGCGAGTTCATCTACGCCAACACAGGAACTTCACCACTGGTATTAAACAGAGTAGTTGCAGCCTGTGGATGCACCACTCCCGAATGGACCCGCGAACCCATTGCAGCGGGCAAACAAGGGAGTATCAAGGTGACTTACAATGCTGCCTCGACCGGTACTTTTTCGAAAACTATTACCGTTTATTCAAACAGCAAAGACGGCATGGTTACTTTAAAAGTAAAAGGGAAAGCGGAACCTTATGTAGAAAGAGTTGAAGATGCATACCCTGTTGATCTAGGGGGTGGAATCCTGATGGTAAAGAATGAACTGAACTTTATCAATGTGACAAAGGATGAGCCCAAAACGCTTGTCGTTGATTTTATCAACACAAATAAACAAGATGTGAAGATATCACTCAGCAAAGTAGCCAAGCCACTACGCGTTAACCTGTTGTCTGAAAAAGTAAGAGGCCAATCGAGAAGCTCTTTGATGATAACGTTTGATGCAAAAGATAGTAAAGTATGGGGCAAGCAAGAGATCTATTTCAATATGGTTCCTGCCGGTGTCACTGCTTCTGCCAAAAACAGGATAAAAGTAACAGCAAATATCATCGACGACATCTCCAACATGAGCGCCGAACAAAAGAAGAATGCAGCAAACTTATCCTTCTCCACGCGCAATCTGGATTTGGGGGAAATGAAAGTAAACGAAAAGAAAAAAGAGAGTCTCACGATTACAAACAATGGGAAAACACCCCTTGTGATCCATGCGATTAATACTGAAACCGAGAATATGATTGTCAAAGCAGACAAGAACGTGATCGCGCCGGGTAAAAGCACAAAAGTGAGAATCACATTTACTCCGAACAAAAAGGACGATCTGAAACCACAAAAGATTGCTTTTATTACCAATGCGCCCAATGCATTGAATGCTATTGTTGAAATTGATATACTTGAAAAAAGATGACGAAACACATTGAAAATGAAGCATGCTATGGTGGTCTTTCTGTCAACAAAGGGATTGAACAGCCGCCCGCGGTAAACCCTTACTTACAAAAGACCCGACGTGCCAAACGTAAGAATTACTCTGCAGAAGAATATGTTCAAGGAATTCTGAAAGGTGATATCACGATATTAAGTCAGGCAGTTACCTTATTGGAGAGTGTCTTACCTGAACATCATGAGATAGCTCAGCGTGTAATTGCCAAATGCCTCCCCTATGCGGGCAACTCTGTGCGGGTAGGCATTACCGGTGTTCCGGGTGCTGGGAAGAGTACTTCAATTGAAGCATTCGGTTTACATCTGTTGAAAGAGCATCATAAGTTGGCTGTACTTGCCATTGATCCGAGTAGTGAGCGGTCAAAGGGGAGTATTTTGGGAGATAAGACAAGAATGGAAAAACTTTCTAATCATCCCAATGCTTTTGTGCGTCCTTCTCCTTCGGCCGGTTCGTTGGGTGGTGTTGCCCGTAAGACGAGGGAAACTATTATTTTATGTGAGGCAGCCGGATTTGACACGATCTTTGTAGAGACGGTCGGCGTCGGACAATCAGAAACTGCCGTGCATTCAATGGTCGATTTCTTCCTCCTTATTCAAGTGCCTAACACAGGAGACGAACTTCAAGGCATCAAACGGGGAATCATGGAGATGGCTGACGGCATAATCATCAACAAAGCAGATG
>JAQUZH010000202.1 GCA_028691445.1 Bacteroidales bacterium
GAATAATAATCCGTATTAGCAGAAATCTGGAAATAAAGGGTATTGGAAGTGGTTGCGTCAAGTTTGGTAACTGGTTTACACCACTCCTCTGATGAGGTCACCGAATAATTTACGTTACTCATCACATCCAAACTGATTACAGTGTCATTATAATTTAAAGTCACTGTTTTCAACGAAGTCAGAATATGAGGAGCCTTTACGGTTGGCAACTGTTTCTGAGCATGAGCAGGAAGCATCAAAAGCATGAATACCCCGCACAGAAAAGATTTTTCAAGAGAAAATGTTTTTGACATGATAATTAACGATTTGATCTAAGGCACAAATATACTTATTCTTTCTACACTTCCAATTCTATCGAATAACATTGTTTTGTTATTAACAATTCAACTAGATAAATCAGTCAATATCAGGCAACTATTTGGGTAAAGATTGAGGGACGTCCATTGAAGAGAAAGCTCTTTTGTACAGCGTTTCTTCTAATCTTCCATTGCTTTTCCTATCTTTGCAGCGCAGAACTCTAACGTACGCAATCATAATTTATGGAAACAATCAAAGAGGTATTCAGGATTGGTAATGGTCCTTCAAGCAGTCATACCATGGGACCCAGAAAAGCTGCTAAAATTTATGCTGAAAGGCATCCGGATGCAAAATCTTTTCAGGTTACTCTTTATGGTAGCCTCGCCGCAACCGGGAAAGGCCATTTTACAGACCAGGCAATCGAAAGTTCTCTGAATCCAATCGCACCGGTGACCTTTATCTGGCAATCGCACATCTTTCTCCCCTTTCATCCCAATGGAATGAAGTTTGAGTCGTTGGACGAGCATGGTACTATTTCTGACCCATGGACCATTTATAGCATTGGCGGCGGCGCGTTGGCCAATGAGGAGATGCCGCCTGCATCCAACAAACAGGTGTACGAAATGAATACGATGAGCGAGATCCTCCATTGGTGCGAAAAGTCCGGCAAATCTTATTGGGAGTATGTACAGGAAAAAGAAGATAGTGACATTTGGGACTATCTCAACGAAGTATGGAAGACAATGCAAGATAGTGTCGAACGCGGACTGGAGAGCGAAGGAGTACTACCCGGAGGACTGGGTTTACGACGTAAAGCTGCGGCATACTTCATCAAAGCATCCGGATATACCGATAATCTGCGCACCCGCGGATTGGTATTTGCTTATGCGCTGGCTTGTTCGGAAGAAAATGCTTCCGGGGGACGAATCGTTACCGCTCCTACCTGTGGATCTTGCGGCGTATTACCCGCTGTGCTCTATCATCAGAAGAAGAGTCGCCAATTCACTGATTCACGCATACTGAAAGCACTTGCCACTGCCGGAATCATTGGTAATATCGTCAAGCAAAACGCCTCAATTTCAGGAGCAGAGGTGGGTTGCCAAGGAGAAGTAGGTGTTGCCTGCGCCATGGCAGCTGCAGCAGCCAATCAACTATTCGGAGGCAGTCCGGCACAAATAGAATATGCGGCAGAGATGGGTTTGGAACACCATTTGGGACTTACCTGCGATCCTGTGTGCGGACTGGTTCAGATTCCTTGCATTGAGCGTAATGCCTTTGCTGCGACGCGTGCTTTGGATGCCAACATCTATGCAACCTTTACCGATGGAATACACCGCGTCTCTTTTGACAAAGTCGTTGCTGTGATGAAAGAGACCGGACATGCGCTTCCGAGTCTTTATAAGGAGACGAGTGAGGGAGGTCTTGCAAAAGATTACAAACAGATGTAATCTTTCAGACGCGCTTATCAGCTCCCCACATCAATTTTTCACGCAATGTGTTGAAGAAACTACTGTTGGTACGTTTGACGACTTTCAGCGTGTATTTGGCTTTGCGTATGACAAGTTTCTCTCCATTGCTGATCATAGAGGAACGGCCATCAATCGCAACTAAAAAGTTTCGTGCCCGTCCTGTTACAGTCAGGGTAATTTCATTCTGATTAGAGATTACCAAGGGTCTGACATTCAAACTATGCGGTGCGACCGGCGTCAGAATGACGGCATTTGAATCGGGCACAATAATAGGACCTCCTACACTGAGAGAGTAGGCAGTCGACCCTGTGGGAGTTGCAATCACCAACCCGTCTGCCTGATAGGAATTGAGGAACTGACCGTTGATCTCCACTTTGATATTGATTAGTGAAGAGGTATCCCGCTTCAGCACAGCAATATCATTCAGTGCCACATTAAAGGTAAGATCCGAACTGTTTGAGAATAATTGAAGAAGCGAACGTTCTTCGATGTGATAATTACCACTCATCAAGTCTGCGATGAGTTCGTCGGTCTCTTCAAAAGTCACGTCAGCCAGAAAGCCCAGTCTCCCCATATTTATGCCAATCAAAGGAATATCCTTATCTCCAACCATCATAGCCGTTTGCAAGAAAGTACCATCGCCGCCCAAACTTAACGCCATGTCAGCAGAAAAATGGTCATCCATAATTAGGCTCTCCGGTTGCTCAATCGCTCCTTCGTTCTGATTCAAGAAACGGAAATAGGTCTCGTCAATCAAAAGTTTGACACCAAGAGATTGCAATTTGCTGAGAAAATGCCCGGCTTGTGGTGCTTTCTCTTTTAAAAAACTATTACCAAATACTGCTATTTTCATTCAGCGACTTATCTATTTGCAAACAAAAGTAATGAATCTGCGTAAATGAAGTGTATAATGGCAAACTATTTTTGTTTGCAGGTTACATCAGGATCTGATCACTTACTTCATGAAAACAAAAAAAACGGCTAGTACCAAGCAAACTCCAGCGGCCAAATGGTTCCAATGCAATGACTCTCCGTTAAAAGCCAGCGTGGTAAACAACGTAAAAATCACCAACGTGATCACCTCTTGAATTACTTTCAGCTGCATGAGCGAAAACGGGCCACCATTGCCACTAAATCCGATACGATTAGCCGGCACCTGACACATATATTCCGCCAGAGCAATGCCCCAGCTAAACAATATCACACCAAAAAGCGGAAGAGTGGAAAACCAGGAAAACTCCTGTTTCATCTTTAAATGGCCATACCAGGCAAATGTCATGAACACATTCGAGACAATCAACAAGACGATTGAAATAATACCTTGCATACTATATTAAGTTTTTAGACAGATTCGGGTAGATAGTCGGATTGAATCCGTGTCATGCTCGCCCAGAGATGATGACGCGCCTGAGGATTCAGTTCCTCTAATTTGTGTAAGACCTCTTTCATCTCCGAACGGTGAGATGCTTTCTCATACGGACAGTTCTTGTGCTGTTTACGGTAGTCACGAATCGCGGCCATCTGTTGCAGCAGCTTCTCGGGGATCAGACACAACGGACGTATAATGGTGAGGTCAAACTTACTCATCCTGAGAAGTGGTGGCATCGTTCCGAAAGCACCTTGAAAGGTCATATTCATCAAGAGTGTCTCGAGCACATCATCCTGATGATGGCCTAATACCAGTTTGTTGTACCCATGCTTTTGCGCATATTCAAACATCATCTTCCGGCGGTTCCATGAACAGAGGAAACAGGGTGATTTACGTTTATCAGTGGATAAATCAAAACCTGTTTCGAGTACCTCAAAAGGGATTCCCGCAGCCTCACAATGAGTGCGAAGATATTCTTCATCAGAAGAATAAGGAATATTTCTCATCCTCACATGCACGGCACAAACGGTGAAACGAGGACTAAAGATGCGGGCACGTTGTCCCAACAATTCCACAAGAGCGAGCGAATCTTTTCCTCCGGAGAGACCAATCAACAGACGATCTCCCTCTTCAATCAGGCGGTATTTGTCTATAGCCTCTTTACACAAGAGTCCTATTTTACGCAACAACTGATCATCTTCTGTCCGTTTCATTACAGTCTTCTTGAATAATTTGGGCGCAAAAGTAATGTAAATCTGCCATTTAAGGAAGGAATGTCAAAATAGATTTCCCAGAGAAGTCGTTATATTCAAATAAATTGTACTTTTGGGAAATAAATTACCATTTTCTAGTTATGAAACGTTGCCTGTTTTTCCTTTTTGCACTCACGTTGCTTCCGCTTTTCTCCACAGCTCAGACGCTGGAAGAAGCAAAGAAACTCTTTTTCGACAATAAATTTACGGAAGCCAAGCCTATCTTTGCCACATTGGTGAAGAAGGCTCCCCGTAATGCATCATACAATCACTGGTATGGTGTTTGTCTCTACAAAACGGGTGAAACTGAAAGTGCTATCAAATATCTTACATTTGCCGCTTCCAA
>JAQUZH010000026.1 GCA_028691445.1 Bacteroidales bacterium
AGGAACGGAAGCGATGACATTGTCCATGATTACCGGCGATGGCACGGCTTTTCAAGATCAGATCAATCAGCTGTTGGATTGGATGAAAGGAGAGGAGATGCCCGATATTATCCACCTCTCGAGTTCTCTGTTGATTGGCATTGCAAAGATACTTCGTCAGCATCTGAACATTCCCATTGTCTGTTCGGTGCAGGATGAAGAGGTCTGGCTGGATCAAATGGATGAACGCGATGCTTCTGCTGCTTGGCAGGGCATCATGGATAACAGTTGCTATATAGACCGTTTTGTAACGACCAGTCAGTTTTATAAAGAGGTGCTCAACCAACGAATACCTCAGATCACAGAGGTGGAGGTGATCTATCCGGGTATTGACAGAAGCAGATATACCGCTGACAGTAAGCCGAAAGATCCGGTGATTGGATTCTTCTACCGGATGAACCGTGAAAATGGGCTCGATATCTTGGTAAAAGCTTTTATCAAACTCAAAGAAGAAGGCACCATTCCTCGTCTCCGACTGAAAATAGCGGGTGGTTATACCGGAAAAGATAAGCACTTTCTGAAAGAGATAAAGAAGCTGCTTTCACCCTATAAGGAAGAGGTTGAGATCAGTGATACTTATAGCCTGGAAGATCACGCCCGGTTTTATAGCACGATCACCCTCTTGTCTGTACCGATCACTTTTGAGGAAGGCGTCGGACTCTATCTTTGTGAAGCCTTTGCCGCAGGGCGTCCGGTTGTTGAGCCTTCTACCGGTTCGTTTCCTGAAATAGTCGGAGAAGCCGGTATTCTCTACCAACCAAATAGTCCTGATGTTTTGGCAGAAGCATTGGGCAAACTTTTGAAAGATAAACAGTTGTTTTCCCGGTGTGAAAGGAATGCCGTGGAACTATCTGTGACACGTTATAACGACCAGGTGCTGGCGACCAGGTTGCTCGCGCTCTATGAACAATGCGCTAACAAATAGAATGAATATATTAAACAAACAGACCAACATGAGAACAAGAGAGATTAAAACGAAGTTATGTTATGTAGGAGTTGCCCTGACTTGCCTGATGACAGTCGAAGCAACGGCACAAACGACCAACGGTTTCAGAGGACCAGACCGTGATGGAGTCTATAAAGAAACCGGACTGCTTACCTCCTGGCCACAAGAAGGACCAGCCCTTCTGTGGGAAACACTGGATGCAGGAAAAGGCTATTCAAGTCCGGTCATTGAGAAAGACCGCATCTATGTAACAGGCATGAATGCAGAAGAAAACAAAGAGATCTTCTCCGCATACTCCCTGGACGGAAAGAAAGTGTACGAAATCGTGTATGGATCGCCTTGGGATAAGAGCTATCCAGAGACACGTACCACGCCAACGATTGTGGGAAGTAAAGCGTATGTAATCAGCGGTTCGGGCGAAGTAGTCTGCATCAGTCTCAAGAAAGGCGATATCCTTTGGAAGATCGATGGAGGAGCAACCTTTAAACGAAAGACAGGATATTGGGGAACCTGTGAATCGCCTTTAGTCTTCGACAACAAAGTGATCTTTACCCCCGGCGGAGAGGAGACAACGATGGTTGCCCTGAATGCAGAAACAGGAACTACTATATGGAAAAGCAAACCATTGGGCGATGAGAGTACGTACGTATCTCCCGTTCTGATTAACCACAAAGGAAAGAAACAAATCCTTGCTCAAGTAGGCAAGAAAGTGATTGCTGTACATCCGGACAATGGAAATATTGTATGGACATTCAATGAATGGGGCAGCAAGGCGGAAGGAAAAGATCATGTTGCGACCAATACGCCTCTTTACCACAACGGCCGGATATTCTTATCTTTGGGATATGACAGAGGTGCTTACATGTTGCAATTAAATGAAGATGCCTCTGCAGTAACGCTCCTTTGGAGCAATAGCGACCTGGATAATCATCATGGAGGACTGGTGTTGCTCAAAGGTGTTATCTACGGTTCGAACTGGATAAACAACAATCAGGGAAATTGGGTGGCTGTCGATTGGAATACAGGAAAAACAATCTTTGAGAACCCATGGAACGGCAAAGGCAAAGGTGCAATCATTACCGCAGACAACATGTTATATTGTTATGACGATCGTCGTGGAACAGTCTGTTTGGTGAAGCCCGATCCGGCAAAGTTTGATGTGGTTAGCGAATTTTCCGTCAAAAAAGGAGAAGGTCCTCATTGGGCACATCCGGTTATTCAAAATGGCATTTTATATATCCGCCATGGTAATGCGCTGATGGCATATAAAATAAAAAAATAGCAACAGACATATCACCAAAGATGAAAGGATTTGTAGGCGAATTACTGGGCACATTCATTTCTTACGAGTATCTCTGAAGAGTTTGAGAAGAAAGCGTATGCAGTTGATCATGTGAAGGTGATCTGTGAGAATGGAAGTAAGTTTGTCGCAGGCAATCTAACAAGTCCGGTCCATACACTCACGTTGCGTAATTCAGCAGGGAAAAGCGGCGTGGCCAAACTCGTTATCAATGCCCGTGTCGAAACATTAGTCTGATTTCCTTTCTTTTGCAGTGATTCATACCGTATGAATTGCTGCATTCGGATTAAATAGTTTATTTTTGTAGAAAATCAATCAATGAAACTAGTCGAACAATACAGCTCCATCAAACTCTTGCTCATCAGTTTGCTCAGTGCTATTTTGGTAGTTTATCCCAACATTGCCTGCTTTTGGTGGGAACTGAGCTTTCTGGATGAAGCGGCCATGACCCCTCACATACAGTTTTTCTTCTTTAGATACCTCTTCTTTGCATTGTTGTTGTGGATACTACTGAAGAGCAATCTGCAGAAGATGAAGCTTCATTCGATCCAAAAACGCACTTTGTACAATCTGCTTATTACAGCCATTGCTTACTTTATCTATGTGGGGATCTCTTCTTTCTGTTGCAGCCGAGCTGATTGCTTTACCAGTGTTTTGCTGTTTCAGTTTCTGGTCGTTTGTATCGTATGCACGTTTATCGGGCATGTTTCATTTCTATATTCCGTACAGCGAAAGAAAGAGCAGGAGATAGAGCATTTGATGATTGAGAATCTGGAAAGCCGTTGCAATGCGTTGGCCAATCAGATTAATCCGCATTTCTTCTTTAATTCCCTCAACGGACTTACGGCTCTGATACGGAAAAAGAACGATGAAGTGACGCTGGAGTATGTAAATAAACTGTCGGATGTGTTTCGGTATATCCTTCAAAGTGATAAAAAGGGAGTGGTTACGTTGAAAGAAGAACTGGAGTTTGTGCAAGCCTTTCGCTATATGATGGAAGTACGATTTGCCAACAAACTGGTGTTTACTATCGACGTTGCGGAAGAGATGCTGAACCTTAAAATACCGGTTCTTTCCCTTCTTCCCCTTATTGACAATGTGGTGGTGCATAATGTGATTGACAGTCTCCATAAAATGGAAGTGACGATCCGACTAAACGAAGCACAGGAGTTGGTCGTATCCAATCCCATTTATCCCAAGATCTCTCCTCCGGCAACCAATGGCACCGGACTAAGGAATCTGGAAAACCGTTTCTCGCTTCTTATGAACCAACAGATTCGCATCGAAGAGGACGGGAAAATGTATCACATTTATTTACCACTGAAAAGCTAAAAAGATGAAGACTCTGATCGTAGAAGATGAAACTGTCGCTTATGAGAATCTCGTGGATATTCTCGCTGATATTGCTCCCGATGTTGAAGTGGTCGGAAATACAGAAAGTGTCAGTCAAACCGTCGAATGGTTACATACTCATCCGCAGCCTGATCTTATTCTGATGGATATCCATCTCTCTGATGGGTCGGCATTTTCCATCTTTGAACGCATGAAGGTAGAAATCCCGATCATCTTTACGACGGCTTACGATGAGTATGCCATAGAAGCTTTCAAAGTCAACAGCATTGACTATCTTCTTAAACCGATCAAAGCGGAAGAGTTGGAGCGTGCGCTCAAAAAGTTTAGCCGATGGTCGCAAACTGATATGATGCGCTATCTGGCGCAATTGTCGCAACTGCCGATAGCTCCGTCACAGCTTAAGTATAAAGACAAACTTCTGATTCCTTTCAAAGACAAATTACTTCCGGTCAATCTGAAAGAGGTCTCTTGTTTTTATACGACAGACAAGAACACGCGTGTGTTTCTGAAAGATAGCAACTACTATTCCTATTCCAAGACATTGGAGCAGATCATCGCTACGCTTAACCCATCCGATTTTATCCGTGCCAACAAACAATTTATCATTGCCCGCGACAGTGTGACAAATATAACGGTGTGGTTTGATAGCCGCCTGCTTATCACTCTGGATATCGAAACGCCTGAACGGATCTATATCAGCAAGAATAAAGCGGTGGAGTTTAAAGCGTGGATCGTCAGCGAACAGTGAGGAAATAATTTCCGTCCCTATCTTCTCCGAAAACCTTCCGTTTCCTTCAATAATTTCTTCCTGATGTTTGTATCGTTTCACATAGATGAAACGATACAAACATCAGGAAGTTTTATGAAAGATATACGTCTGTTTTTTATAGCGGAATCTGGACCGATTAGAAGTCATTCAGGGGAGCGCGAAACGAGCATCCACTTTTCCACTCAGAGCAGCCCAAGGCCGTTTTACCACGCAGTATAGTCCCTTTGCCACACAGCGGACAGCGGTCGCCGGCTTTTACTGTAGGCGTAGGAGTTGGGGGCGTTGAAGGTGTTGATGGTTCAGCTACCGGGTGCTCTTCGGGTACTGTAGATGCCGAATGGACAGAAGGCTCAGTGGCTGGCGAGGTGAGGGGCGCAAACAAATCGCCGATTGTTCCTGTGGCAGTCGCATTGGAGCTATTGGTGGTATCTGAAGCCTTTCCTTCCTTGTCATCAGAGGCGTAGTCAGTGGCTTTGGTATCTTGCGTAGTAGGCGAGTCCGGAACATTTGCACTCGTTGGAGCAGCCGCTTTTCTTGCTGTGTTCATATCTTCCTTCTCAGCAGGTGTGTAGAGACCATCAAGTGGGGCGACAGCAGCTTGGGGAGAAACAGCTCCGACAGATGGTTTCTCAGCCTCTTTCTTTTCATTGCGCTTTTTCTCCTTGCTTGTAGCACTCGTCGCACGACTGCTGCCGGCTTTCTTTTTCGTTCCTTTTTCCTCTATTGACGCTTTTGCCTCTTCAGCTTTCTGTTCGATGGTGATGGAGCGGTTGGATCGATCCTCTTTGACATGCTTCACAATCGTGCAAACCATCTCCTTCAGTTCATCCAGAAAGGTCTTTGCTTCAAAACCACCCCGTTCGATCTGGCGCAACTTCTTTTCCCAGATACCCGTCAGTTCGGCCGACTTGAGCAACTCTTCGTTGATGGTAAGGATCAGTTCGACGCCCGTGGCAGTTGCCATCAGCGACTTCCGTTCCTTGCGAATATAATTACGTTTAAACAAAGTCTCAATGATAGCCGCACGGGTAGAAGGACGGCCGATACCATTCTCTTTCAACGCATCACGCAGTTCGTCGTTCTCCACCATCTTGCCGGCTGTTTCCATCGCACGAAGGAGTGTAGCCTCCGTGTATGGTTTGGGAGGTTGCGTCCATTTCTCAGTCAATGCGGGAGTATGCGGACCCGTTTCTCCTTTCTTGAAATCAGGAAGCAGTCCGGCACTATCCTCTTCATTTCCTTCTTTCTCCTCCGGTGATTCTTTGGCATAAACAACTCTCCATCCCGGATCAATAATCTGTTTGCCGGTCACCTTAAACTCTATTTTTGATGCTTCTCCCAATACCGTTGTTGTTGAGAAGGTGCAATCCGGATAAAAGACAGATATAAACCTTTTAGTTACCATATCAAACACTTTCCTCTCATGATCAGATAGATTGTGTGGATCGACTCCGGTCGGAATGATCGCATGGTGATCGGTAACCTTTGCATTGTCAAAGACCTTTTTTGACTTCGGAATCTTTTTGGTAAGCAACGGAGCTGTAAGCTCACTATAGGATTTGAGTCCTTTCAGAACCCCCGGAATCTTATCATACATGTCTTCACTCAGGAAAGTAGTATCGACACGCGGATAAGTCGTTACCTTCTTCTCGTAAAGAGCTTGGATCAGTTTGAGCGTATCATCGGCCGAAAAAGAGAATTTCTTGTTGCACTCCACCTGAAGCGATGTCAAGTCAAAGAGTCGGAGAGGAGCTTCTTTTCCTTGTTTGGTTGAGATATCGGTGATGGTAAAGAGAGAATCGCGGATCGCGTCCAACTGTTTTTCTCCCTCTTCCTGGGTAGAAAACCTTCCTTTTGAAGCGGAAAAGGTGGTGTTGCGATACACCGTCTTGAGTTCCCAGTAAGGCTCCGGTTTGAAATTCTCAATCTCCAGTTGGCGGTTTACAATGAGCGCCAACGTAGGAGTCTGTACTCTTCCGAGAGATAATATCTGTCTGTTTTGTCCGTATTTGAGCGTATAAAGTCGTGTAGCATTCATTCCCAGCAGCCAGTCTCCGATAGATCGCGACAAACCGGCTTCGTAAAGGCGGTCAAACTCCTTTTGCGACTTCAGGTTATTGAACCCCTCGCGGATAGCTTCTTCTGTAAGCGAAGAGATCCAAAGCCGCATGATTGGGCAGCTACATTTGCTTTTCTGCTGTACCCAACGTTGTATCAACTCTCCTTCCTGTCCGGCATCACCACAGTTGATCACCATATCAGCGTTTTTGACCAACTGCTCGATTACTTTGAATTGTTTCTTGATTCCGTCGTTTTCAATCAGTTTGATGCCAAATCGTTCCGGAATCATGGGAAGCACAGAGAGGGACCATCGTTTCCAATCCGTATTATATTCACCCGGTTCTTTAAGCGTGCATAGATGTCCGAATGTCCAGGTTACCTGATATCCATTACCTTCAATATACCCGTCTTTTCGGTTTTTTGCCCCAAGTATCTCCGCGATTTCTTTGGCAACACTTGGCTTTTCTGCGATGCAAACTTTCATATTATAACGACTCTTCTTCTCTGATTAGCATATGGTACAAAGCACAAAAATAGTCTGAAATAGCTTTACGACCAAGAGGAACTGCTTCTTATTTCATCAGAAAGATAAATCAAGCGTTTAAGATAAGAGAAAATAGAGTGGAGCAGAACTGTAGGCTGGGCAACGTGATTATCTGTATTGTCTGCATAAAAACAGCTGATAAAGAGATGGATGTAAATGACTGTATTTCAAAAAAAAGAGGATTAATAGCTGAATAATCAAAATAACAACTTACTTTTGTAGTGAATTATAATTACGAAGATAGATGCCTAGCCTTTTTTTTGACAAATTGAAATATGTGATTAACCCCGATGGAGCTTCAGTTTCTGTAGCACGTCAAAACAGATTTGTTTCCGGGTTTGTGACTATTCCTTCTTTTATTTCTTACCAAGAAAAAACATATTCTGTTTCTTCAATAGCCATTTCTGCTTTTGACGGATGTCAGAATCTGACCTCGATAACGATTCCGTCAACAGTTCTGTCGATAGGTGAGTGGGCATTTGCAGGTTGCTCATCTTTGCTGCAGATTCTGGTAGAAAAAGATCATCCGAGCTTCACGGTCATAAATGGTGCTTTGTTTGACAAAGAGGTGAAGACACTCCTTGCGCATCCCGCCGGAAGAGACGGCAAGACATATACCATCCCTGAAACAGTGACAACCGTTGGAGTTGCTGCTTTCGACTCATGTGAGAATATTTCTTCCGTACTATTTCCGGAAGGAGTTACAACTATACAAAACCATGCGTTTGGTAGTTGTAGCCGTTTACATAGTGTTGCTCTCCCGTCCACTCTTGTTTCCATTGGTAAATATGCTTTTTACCGCTGTTCTTCTTTGCGTTCGATCGTCATCCCTTCCGGTGTTACTCTTGTGGATAACTTTTCTTTCAGAGAATGTGAAAGACTATCTTCAGTCACCATTCCTGATACAGTCACTGAAATTGGCAACAATGCTTTCGATGGATGTGTCAATATGAAAGAATTTCATGTCCAACATATTGCTCCTGCGGAGCTGTTTAAGTTCAACTATCTTGGTGGATTAAATCGCCCCTTCTGTACGTTATACGTACCGGAAGGTACAAAAGAGGTGTACATGGAGTCTCCTCTTTGGTCGCGTTTTGCCAGAATAAGAGAATAGCCTATCTAATATATTATCAAGGATTTACTGACTCAAACCTTCAAAAAGTCAAATACTCTAAATGCTTTTCATCTGCGTTACTCTCTTACAGGATGGTGACCATTAAGTAATCATTATATTTGAATATCAAACTTTAAAAGAATCAACTATGAAAAAAATTTTACTACTTTCCATGTGTCTGATACTGACGATAGCAGTGCGGGCTGTTACATTTGAAATTGGTGTATTGAGATTTATGGACCAAAATCCAGACCCTACCACGGTTGCTGTCATGCAGATTAATGCACAGACAACTATCGGAGATATTGAGATTCCTTCAGAAGTGTCCTTTGAAGGGAAAACATATGCCGTGACACGTATAGCATATACGGCTTTCGCCTGGTGTGTTAATTTGAATTCAGTAAAGATTCCATCCAGTGTGATTAAAATAAGTGAGTTGGCCTTTCAGGGTTGCACTAATCTTCGATCTGTTGAATTTCCTGAGAATATGGAAATGATTGATCATTTTGCTTTTGCTTATTCTGGATTGAAATCTATTTCTATCCCTTCGACTGTAAAAATTATAAACAAGCAAGCCTTTAATGGTTGCGACAGTCTTACTACTGTTATCTTGCCTCAGGGATTAAAATCTATCAGAAATGGCGCTTTCGCTGAGTGCCGTAAACTTAGTTCTGTTGAAATACCAGCAACTGTGGACAGCATTGGAGAGGCCGCCTTTTCACTCTGTAAATCACTTTCTTCTATTACCATTCAGGAGGGAGTTAAATGGATTGGAGCATCTTCATTTAGCTATTGTTCATTTTCTTCATTAACCATACCTTCTAGTGTGGACTCAACGGGTAACGGAGCGTTTAGTTTTAATTACAAACTAGCTTCCCTGAATATTCTTAATGGAATTAAAACGATTGGTGATTATACGTTTAATTCTTGTACAGCTCTTTCGGAAATACCTATACCGGAAAGTGTTCAAAAAATTGGAGTTGGTGCATTTCAAGGATGCAAGTTCAAATCAATTACTCTTCCAGTCAGTCTCAAAACAATTGGCGAAAAAGCTTTTATGGGATGTGACTCACTAACTGGACTTGCTTTACCTCAAGGAATCACATCGATTCCCCAATATTTGTGTGCTAATTGTACACGTCTTCAAACTGTTCAGATTCCTGAAGGAGTAATATCTATCGGATATGGTTCTTTTTCCAACTGCAGAAGTCTTACATCTATGCCTCTTCCTTCCACTCTATCCTTTATGGATGAATTGGCTTTTAACGACTGTGCAGGTCTCAAATCGATTGTAATTCCTACTGGAATAACGACTTTGAACAGCCAGTTATTTGGCACTTGTACTAGTCTGTCTTCTGTTATCCTCCCTCAAGGTCTGACTAAAATAAGTCGATCCGTTTTTTTCAGATGCATCAAACTAGACTCTTTGGTTCTTCCGGCAAGTATTGAATCGATTGAAGCATATGTGTTTTATAACTCTCCGATAAAAAAGCTCTATTCTATGAATACGCTTCCTCCTGATTTAGATGATGAAGGGTTTACTTATAAATCAGGTTGTACTTTATATGTGCCTGCTGGCTCAAAATCAAACTATGAAACTGCTGATGGTTGGGGTGGTTTCAAGGCTGTCATTGAATTTGATCCTACAAACGTGTCAAAATTGTTGGATAGCCCGTTAGAGATTTATAATGATGGAGACGGAATTGTGGTAAAAGGAGCTCTTACTGGTTCATTTATCACTATCTACAATTTAGTAGGAGTAGAGATCCTCACAGTAAAATCGAATGGAGATGAACAATGGATTGAGCTTCCTAAAGGGGCGGTTTATTGTGTAAAGGTGGGCGATAAGATGCTGAAAGTAGCCATGTAATTGACATTTGAAAGAAATAGATGAGCGGCAGAGAGGTATGTTTTTCTTTCTGTCGCTCATCTGTATATGGAATTTTTTCTTGAGTATTTCTCTTCCCTAAAGTAGCTTTGAAATAGTCTGTCAGATCATCTTCTGTAGATTAATAAAATAAATAACAGAATCGTCTCATCTTTCGTCTTGTCCTTCTACAAAAAGATTATGTTATAGTTTTTGGGGAAATGATACAAAAAGTGAAATTTATACTTACTTTTGTAATACTTGTTTGATATTCTGTACGAAATACGGGAATACTAACACATTGCCACCTGTATAATTAATCATTACACGATTATGAAAGCATTCAATACGGTTAGTCAACTCAGCGAACGCGAACTGCGGTTGATATTTGAGTTTATGCCCAATGGCTTTGCTCTTTTTGAGATGATTTACGATGCTGACAATCAACCTGTCGATTTCCGTTATCTGGAAATGAATCCGGCCTTTGAAAAACTGACAGGTCTTTTTATCAGTGATGTGATTGGACGAACGGTGAAGGAGGTCTTACCTGAAACAGAAGACTCTGTGATTAGGATGTACAACGAGATAGCAACCGGAGGAGGAATGCAATCATTTGAGTCACATTCTAAAGGCCTGGGGAAAGATTATCTCGTTTATTCTTTTTCGCCGGCAAAAGGACGTTTTGCCACAATATTCTCTGATATTTCTGCTTTAAAACGGGCGGAAAGCCAGATTCGAAAGCTTTCTGAAGCGGTGAAACAAAGCCCTGCCAGCATCGTTATTACAGATATGGAGGGAACCATTGAGTATGTGAACCCCCGATTTATAGAAGAAACCGGCTATACCTTTGAAGAAGCTGTGGGGCAAAACCCCAAGGTGTTGAAGTCCGGCGAACAGTCCGATCTGTATTATAAAAACATGTGGGAAACGATCAGTTCCGGTAATTTCTGGACAGGAGAGTTTCATAACAAGAAGAAGAACGGAGAGCTCTATTGGGAAGCTGCTGTGATCGCCCCTATAAAAGATGAGAAGGGTGTAACAACCAATTATCTGGCTGTAAAAGAAGATATCACAGAGATGAAGAAGATGCAGGTTGCTCTTGAAAATGCAAAATTAAAGGCTGAAGAGAGCGAAAGACTCAAAGCGGCTTTCCTGGCCAATATGAGTCATGAAATTCGCACTCCGATGAACGGGCTTCTTGGTTTTGTAGATCTGCTGAAAGACCCTAATCTGTCCTATGAAGAAAAGATGGAATACATAACCATCATCGAAGAGAGTGGTCATCGAATGCTCAATATTATCAATGACCTGATCAATATCTCCAAAGTAGAATCCGGACAGATGCAACTCAATCTCGCTGATTCAAATATAAATGATCAGATACGATTTATTCAAAACTTCTTCAAACTAGAGGCTTCGAACAAAGGTATTGAACTAATTACTTCTTGTCCGCTTGAGTCAGACCTTTCGATTATCAAGACTGATCGGGAGAAAGTCTATGCGGTCTTAACTAATCTCATAAAGAATGCGATCAAGTTTACAACAAAAGGGACGATCACTGTTGGTTATGTGATTAAAGACAATAAGATGGAGTTTTATGTGAAAGACACGGGTAGAGGCATTCCTTCAGACAAACTTAAGGCTATTTTTGATCGCTTTCAACAGGTAGACACTCAGCTTTCCAATGGTATTGAAGGTTCCGGATTGGGTCTTACTATCTCAAAAGCATACATTGAAATGCTCGGTGGGAAGATATGGGTTGATTCGTTAGTAGGAGAGGGATCGACTTTTTATTTCACCCTGCCTTATAATCCGCAGTTGGAAAACAATAGGCCTTATGATCTCATCGAACCGGAGCCATCCATCTGTATGCTGCCGGAGAAAGTGACTCTTCTTATTGTCGATAAAGACGATCAGGAGCGGAAATATCTCAAAGAATTACTCAATACCTATAATGTTAGGATTCTCTCTGCTAGTACTTATATGGAGGCTTTGGAGAAATGTAAGTCTACTACGGAGATCGACCTTGTGTTGATGCACATCACGAAGTCAATCACGGATGGAACCAATGCTGTCAAACAGATGAAAGAGCTGAAACCTTCGATGCCGGTTGTTGCCGTTTCTACGTATGCAATTGATAACGAACATTCTCATGAACTGTTTGATGAGATAATCATGAAGCCATTGCTCTCTGATCGATTGATTCAGATCGTAGAAAAATATCTGTGGGACAAACTGGATGAAGCTTGATACGCACCTACTAGTGCGCTAAGATCTGCCTTGCTTGTTTGTAAAGATAAAAGAAGGCTGCCCGATGCTCACGCATCAGACAGCCCGGAGATTAACTCAGTCAACAATTATAATTAATCGAAATTCGTGTAAGCGGTTTCTCCGTGTTGAGTTTCATCCAAGCCAACAGCTTCTTCCTTATCTGTAGCACGTACCCCGATCACTTTTTCTGTAATCCAGAATAGAAGGATAGTTCCAATGCCTGAATACACAATGGATGCAATCGTAGCGATAAACTGAACTAAAAGCTGATGCATATTACCATACATGGCTCCGCTATAAGCAGATTGAACTACTGGAGTTGCCAAGACACCCGTCAGAATTGCTCCGATTATACCACCGATTCCATGTACACCAAATGCATCTAAGGCGTCATCATATCCCAATTTGACTTTCACAAAGGCAACCATAAAGAAGCAGACCAGTGAAACCACAACTCCTATCACTAATGCACCTGTAACATCTACAAAACCTGCGGCAGGAGTGATTGCTACCAATCCACCGACTGCACCTGTGCACACACCTACCACCGTAGGCTTTTTCCCATGAAACCAGTCGAGAAGTGCCCATACCAATGCAGCAGTTGCGGCTGAAAGATGAGTAACCAAAAAGGCGCTTGCGGCAAGTCCGTCGGCTGCCAAACCGCTACCTGCATTGAATCCAAACCAGCCAAACCAAAGCAGAGCTGCACCGATAAATACGTGAGGTATGTTGTGAGGCGGAAGTGCATGACCTTTGTAATCGCGACGTTTGCCAAGCATCAAAGCTGTAAC
Organism: Bacteroidales bacterium; assembly: GCA_028691445.1. GTDB lineage: Bacteria > Bacteroidota > Bacteroidia > Bacteroidales > JAQUTK01 > JAQUTK01. Next base: position 13,056 of record JAQUZH010000026.1, read on the forward strand.
AATTGCGGCAATACCTGCGTTGATATGTACAACAGTACCACCTGCGAAGTCTAATGCTCCTAACTTATATAACCATCCATCAGCTGACCATACCCAATGAGCTACCGGATTGTATACGAACAGTGCCCATAGAAGGGTGAACACAAGGAAACCTTTGAAGTTGATACGCTCCGAAAAAGCACCGATAATCAATGCGGGAGTGATAACGGCAAACATACACTGAAACATGATGAATACCATGTGAGGTATAGTTCCGATAGTACCGCCGTCAGCAGTAGGCTGGGAGTGAGATATAAAATAGGGACTTAAATCACTCATACTGATCCCTTTTAAGAAGGCCCAGTCAAAGTTGCCGATAAATGGAGCCAGGAAGCCTTTCGCACTACCAAAGGCAAGGCTATATCCGCATGCTACCCATTCAATACTGATCACTGCGGTAATGATAATACACTGCATCAATACGTTCAATACATTCTTACGTCTCACCAGGCCGCCATAGAAAAGAGCCAACCCCGGTATTGTCATAAGCATGACCAATGCGGTGGCGACGATAAGCCATGCCGTGTCTCCCGAATCAACTTTCGGGACAATCACTGCTGTTGCACCCTGTGCAACAGCAGTCGAACTAAATAAGGCGATTGCCGCCAATAGGGACATCTTATATTTTTTCATTTTCTTCTTTGTTTTGAGTCAATACCTGATTTATACTTCGCCGCTTTCTTTGTTATATAAAGCTCCCGGACCTGATTCCCGGTTGCGGATACGATACGTTTCATCTATAGTATACACAAAGATCTTTCCGTCTCCGAGTTCACCTGTCCATGCTGAGTTCAGAATGGCATTTATTGTTTTCTCGAGGTTTACGTCCCGCACAACAATAGACAACATGCGTCGTTGAATATAACTTGACTGGAATATCTGACCTCTTACCACCTGACCTTCTGTTGATTTGCCAAGTCCGGTAATGTCCCAGTATGAAAACCAGTCGATTCCTGCATCGTACAATGCCTGTTTGACATCTTCGAATTTCGATTTACGAATAATTGCTTCAATCTTTTTCATAAGAAATTAATTTTATAGATTCTGTTTGATAATCCATTGTAGAAATGATAGAATAGTTTTTAAAATGTGACACCTACCACTAAATGTGTTTGTTCGGCTCTGGGATTAAAAATGGCCTGAACATATACAGGTAGCGTGAAAGAGTCTGAAACTTTAACCTGTTTTGTTCCTTTTACGAAGACGTTGGTCACAGCCAGTCCATCTGTACCATATAGATTGCTTTTGAAGGGTACAACTCCAAGACCAAGATCAACAGCAACCTCTTTAACTTTCGTTGAATACTTTGCTTCAAAATAGGATGAATACATCGCGTCACCTTTCGAATCTTTGTCTTTACCCAACACCATTGTGTTCCATGTAAGAGTCAAAGGAGGTGATTCACCAAAGTTGTATCCTAATGAAGTTTCAAACCAATGGTTGGTTGTTTTATCATTGTAATCAAAGTATTTGGCAGTTGCCTGACCTTCCCACCAATAATCGGTAAGAGTCAAACTGAAATTACCTATCGAATAACCAACATATAGATCAAATTCTTTGGCTGCATTGAAATCAGTGGAACCCCATGCTCCAACTGTAAAATTACCTGTCGATAGTGACAATGTTGGTTGAAATGCAGGACCTGCATTACCCTGAAATACTCCGCGCCATACATATGAACTGACAAAATCAGCCCCTGCATTCATACTTTGAGCCTTTACATTCTCTGATGCCGACATACCAACAGCAACAGCTATCGCAGTTACTTTTAAAATAGAGATCTTCTTCATTTGATTTTCTTTTTTCGTTAATACTGAATAATTCGTTTAATACTATCACTATTCTATCATTTCCGATGCAAAGTAATACATAATGTCAGTCATAATAAATAAATACTATCATTTTGTTTGTAATATTTTAAACAGATAACCATATTGTCAGTTCAAAAAGGAGTAATAGTTTTAAATAGAAAGTATTTACGTCAGATTGCTTTCAGTTTGAAACATTAGAAAAAGAAAGCCGTCCGCTGCTCTCGCAGAAGACGGCTCGAAAGGGATTACTTTATCAACAAATAGTTACCGGCAATTCAATTATGCCTGCAATATCCCCTTAATTAAAGTCATTCATTTGATCTGTCGAAGTAATTTAAGGCTTCCATTTTTTGAGTCTTTCTGTTACTTCTATTATTTCACTTCGTTTATTCAATGCCGAAAGTCGAATGTATCCTTCACCTCCGGGACCAAACTTCACACCCGGAGTGCCTGTAATATTGACTTCATACAACAGTCGGTCAAACATTTTCCAGGAAGAAAGACCGTCTGGAGCCTTAAACCAGACAAAAGGCGAATTAATACCTCCGTATACTTTTATTCCAACCTCTTCTAGTGATTTTCGCAAATACCTGGCATTTGTCTTATAGTATTCTACCAATTGAGTTACTTCTTCTCTGCCTTTGGGTGAATAGATCGCTTCCACTGCTTTTTGTATAATATACGGAGTGCCATTAAACTTTGTGAGCTGCCTTCTCTTCCACAATTCGTTGAGCAGTACCGGGGAGCCATCCATTTTAGAAAATGCAATCAGCTCTTTCGGGACTACGGTATATCCACATCTGGCACCGGTAAAACCGGCAGATTTAGAAAAGCTTTTGAATTCCACAGCGACCTTCTTTGCACCTTTTATTTCGTAAATGCTGTGCGGTATAGTACTATCCGTTATAAAAGCTTCATAAGCAGCATCAAAAAAGAGTAGTACATTGTTCTTGATCGCATAATCGACCCAGACCTTCAGCTGACTTTTGTTTAAAGCCGTTCCAGTAGGATTATTCGGAAAACAGAGGTACACAATATCGACCTTTTGCGTCGGAAGTTCCGGAATGAAATCCGTGTCAGAAGTACAGGGGATATAATAAATATTATTCCAGCGCCCATCACTTCCAGCTTCGCCGGCTCTACAACCAATTACATTACTATCGACATACACAGGAAAAGCAAGGTCCATAACCGCAATACGGTTATCCTTACTTAAGATTTCCCCAAAATTGGCAATATCACTCTTTGAACCGTTGCTGATAAAGACTTCGTCAGGCTCCAGATAGACCTTCCTGGACTCATAATCAAATTTAATAATCTTATCAATAAGAAATCGATATCCCTGTTCAGGCCCATATCCTTTAAAAGATACTGCATTTGACATTTCCTCTGTAGCCTTAAGCATTGCATGAATAACCTCGTTGGAAAGAGGTAACGAAACGTCACTGTTTCCCAAATTGATAATTTTGGCATTGGGATGAACCAGCTTATATGCATTCGCCTTCTTTGTTATATCCGGGCAATAACTACTTCCCGTTAATTTTAAAAAGTTGTCATTGATAAGTGCCATTCCTTTACTGTTGACATTGTGTTGTAATTAATCTGCAAATATATATCAATTTGTTTTATAATATCCATTATTAGCGTCATATATTTACACATTCAAATTATTATCATTCATATTGACTGTTTATTTTGTGGAACAACAAGAAAAGGATCTTCCTTTGTGAAGTGCTCATTTGTATTACGAATAAGCCAGAGTGCAACTCATTTTTGTGGCAATTAAAGCTCTTTTGTGACTTTCTTAATTAATCGTTGAAAAATGCATATATCACTCACTTTCTTATTTTTAACCAACTTTGTTTTGATGAGACAATATATTGAGTATTTTTGCGTCATGTTTGTAGTTTCATCTATGGCATATTTTGTTTGTAGAATCAAGTGTCCATATTTTGCACGTAATTTCTGATAAAGAATTGATGATATCATTTTCGGTTGATAATTTGAACTTTCGTACTAACGGTGAAGGATTGTCTGTTAGTGTGGGTAAGCAAAGTTACTACCTTTCGAAGGATATAATAATCCCTTCAACTGTGGTTTTTGAAGGAAAGCAATACATTGTCAACGAAATTGATAAAGACGCGTTCAAAGATTGCAATGACATTACATCTGTCGTTATTCCGTCCACAGTATATTCTATCGGAGACCATGCTTTTGCGTATTGCATTAATCTACTCTCTGTCAAGATACCATCCAGCGTCATATTAATTGGAAATAGTGCTTTTACCTGTTGCAGAGCCCTCTTATCAGTAACAATACCGTCCAGTGTAACATTCCTGGGAGACCGGATCTTTGATCATTGTTCGGCGCTTACCACGGTAGAGATACACTCAAAGGTATCTTCTATTGGCGCCAGCACATTCTCTTTCTGTCGAGCGTTGACATCTCTGACTCTTCCAGATGAATTGCTGTCCATTGGAATCTCCGCTTTCTCTTATTGCAAAAGTCTGACCTCTATACATATTCCTTCAAGTGTGATGTACGTAGGTGATTCTGCTTTCGAACATTGCACGAATATAGAACATGTCACCGGAGCATCCAATGTTATTTCTGTAGGGATTGATGCGTTTATCGGCACCTCCTGGTATCATAATCAGCCATATGGTCTACTCTATGTTGGGAACCTTGCCTATATCTATTTTGATGGATCAGATGAAGCCGGATCTGACGTTTCGATAAAAGAGGGGTGCAGTGCTATTTCAAGTCAAGCTTTCAAGGACTGTCGTGAAATCACATCTGTTATCATACCATCCACCGTACGTTCTATCGGTTTTGAAGCCTTTGCCAATTGTCAATCCTTAACATCTATCTCAATTCCGGAAGGCGTTTCCTGGATAGGTGCTCACTCCTTTAGTGGTTGCACTTCTTTGTCTATGCTATCACTTCCTTCGACATTAAAAATGATAGGAATTATGGCTTTTCAGGATTGCGGGAACATTCAAACGATATATGTACATAACAACAAACCTCCGAAAATAAAATACTCTTTTGCGAACATAGAAAAAGAGTCACGTATAGTATATGTTCCCAAAGGAGCACAATCTACTTATTTGAAAACCGAGTGGTGGAGAAAATTCAAAAATATCATTGAACTGGATGAAGACTTTGAAATTCAGCCGGAACCGGTGAAAGAAACTGTTTCGCTTCCAATCAAGGAAAAAGAAGCGGAGAGTACCACAACCTATTCGCTGTTTGGAGAAGAAATAACCCTTCCTGTATATTCAGAAAAAGGGATTGAGAATGAATCGCAGGCGAAAGGAAGAATTGAAGCAGAAGAAAAAACAGTATTTACTGTAGATGGCATCAGTTATATGATGGATGAAGAAGGAACATCGGTCATTGTCGCTGAACAGGAGGTAGAATCCTTGATGGGCAATCTGATACTTCCTCCCTTTATTGAGTATAATGGTTTGATATATCCCGTCACATCAATAGGCAGATCCGCTTTTCAAGGATACGAAAGTCTGCTCTCTGTTGAGATCCCGGAAGGTATTACATTAATCAATGGACATGCCTTTGCCTGCTGTACTTCACTTCAAACCGTACGAATTCCACAGAGTGTGACTTCGATCAGAGGAAATGCTTTTTCCGGATGTAAGCATCTCACTTCAATCATCATTCCCTCGAATGTTACCTGGATTGGGGAAATGGTCTTTTCTAACTGTTCAGCTCTTACTTCCGTTGTCATACCAGAAGGTGTCACAACCATTGATAAATCTTTATTTTTGGAATGTTCAAGTCTGATTTTCGTAAGTATCCCTTCCACGGTACGATCCGTTGATGCCTCTGCTTTTGAAGGGTGCGTTTCGTTGCTTGAAATTCATCTATTGACTTCAGAGCCCCCGATGGTTGATACCGATTGGCTATTTCTGGATGACTTTACCTTTGGCACATTATATGTTCCAACCGGATCGGCTGCCGCTTATAAGAATGCGCAGTGGTGGAGGCGGTTTAAACAAATAGAGGAGGAGACAACACTCCAACGAGTTTTTGCGAATGTTTCGGAAAAAGGAACTCCACTATTCACAGCAGGTGACAAAAAAGAAGAAACTCTACTATTCACCGCGGATGATTCGAAAGAAGAGACTCCTACTGCATATGTTACCGAAGAAAGTGTCGAAGTTGAACCATCTTCGTTTGTTACTGAAGTGCCCTCCCTGAGAGATGAAGAAACAGAATATCCGCCAACAGAAGCATCTTGTCAAGAGAGAAGCGACGTGTATCAAACGATTACGTATGAAGGTTTGCGATACATAATAAACGAGAGCAATCTGACCGCTTTTGTCGCGGAACAATATGGCGACACGATACCAGACGATCTTATCATCCCTTCGGAAGTGATCTGGAACGATCAGAAATATCAGGTTAGAGTACTATTGGCCTCTGCTTTTATGGGGTGCTCTACGCTCAAATCAGTCGTAATTTCAAGAGGAGTCAGTGTAATAAGAGATAAATCATTCGCAGGATGCAGAAGCTTAACTACCATTGTTTTACCCGAAACGATACAAACGATAGATTTAAATGTTTTTATTCGCTGCAGTGAATTAAAAAGGGTGTTTATACAGAGTGTGCATCCTCCTTTTGTGGATGCCCGGTCATCGTTGGTTGAGGGTATTTCTTCCTGTGTATTGTATGTGCCCAACGGATCAAAGCAGGAGTATTCGGAAACAAAATGGAGCAAAGAGTTTGCTTTTATTCAGGAAAAAGAGTATCATTCAGACTCCGTACAGACTCCTCAACCTGAACGGGTAAAGATCTCTTTCTCACCGCAACTTGCTTCTACTTAAGCGGTAGAAATAAAAGTTCTCAAAGAGAATGATCAGCCTTTCGTAGTACCAACTACAGATGAGGACTCTAATCTGAA